>NZ_WQPW01000051.1:0-1598 GCF_018785465.1 Clostridium sp. MCC328 | reverse complement strand
CAAATGGTTTACATGTATACCTTTATCGTCACAAACATGGATTCCTCACCAGAATACCTTATCAAATTTTACTGCAAAAGTAGTTCGTTCAGCAAGATATATCACATTCAAGCTGTGCCGCAGCTGTCCATATAAAGAAGAGTTTTATGACACCCTTTCTGCAATAGGTAAGCTGGATGTACAGCTGGAATAGCAACCGTCAATGGACCTTGACAGCATGATAATTGCTCAAAAACTCGTCATAGGGATTTTATACCCTTTTTTCTGACAAATTGAGAGAAGTTATGGCTGCATGGATCATTTTTTCAATTCATGGTGCAAGGTTTAGATTAGAAATTGCTCCGTGAATAATTCAGGATAAGTAGTCATTTTTATAAAAAGACAGTGAGTGCGTCTCTTGGAACAGAATGAATATATTCTGAATCCGGGAGGCGCTTTTTATATTTCATTAAAAATGTAAAGTTCGCGTGTTGAAAATGTAAAATGGGAATGATATAATGGTTAAAGCGTTAACTGCAAAATTGGATAATACAGGCATATTGACAGTATAAAGGCATGAAGGGAGACGACAAAATGATCAAATGGAGTAAAAATTATCTTATGGGCATAGATAAACTTGATGAAGAGCATAAAGAATTGTTTCGGATATCAGATCAGATTTATAATAAAGTAATGGAGAGAGGAGATGATGCGAAGTACCGGTTATTCCTTATGAAGGAAACTCTGGAATATATGCTTAGATATTTTAAAAGGCATGCAAAGAGTGAAGAAATATATATGCGGGAGATAGGTTATGCCGGTTATGAATTTCATAAGATGCTGCATGACGAGTTTTATAATATGCTGCTGAAAAAAAAAGCAGACATTGTAAAGCGCAATGAATGCAGCAAAAAAGAGATAGCAGAACTTGTGGGAGATGGAATTGGATGGCTTTTGGAACATATAACAACAGAAGATATGGCAATTGTAGGGAAAGGAATCTCAGCCATATCTTCATACAATAGTGATTTTGAAGAGCAGCTGAAAAATGTGATCAATACAAATTTGATTTCATTTCTCAATGTTGCAGCAAATGTGAAGATTATAAATAGAAACTATCAAGGTGAAAACTTTGGAAAAGTTATATGCCAGAAAATGGTTTACAATCTGGGATCCCGCCAAATTGTAGTTATATCAGGCATTGAGAAAACATTTCTGATTCGTGTTGCTGAAATGATCTATGGGATAGATATTGAGGATGAGATGGATCTGGTTTTATATAGTATGCAGACATTTGGTGCAAATTTCTGGAGATCAATAGGACAATATTTTGTAGGCAATCATGATTTGCTTTCCCTGAGTTCAAACAGTTTTATTATTGCAAGGAGTATACCGGAAGAGCTGGATATGCTTAAGCCTGAGAAATCATTATTATTTGATTCTGATATGGGAAAATTTTTTATAGCTTCAAATGGAAAGATGTCAGAAATTGCATATTTTTAAAGTAAACCTGAATTATTCACGGCAAAGCCGTGATCGTGAATGATTATCCAACCATCCATCTCCTGCTTCGCGGCGATAGTGGTTTTGCAGCTCCTGATCTCTATAAACAGTGTGAG
>NZ_WQPW01000050.1:0-790 GCF_018785465.1 Clostridium sp. MCC328 | reverse complement strand
CACTGGGTGCGCGCGGCGGCGTATCAGCGCTACGGTGAAGGTATGTACCGGCTGGGCGTATGCTATGAATACGGCGACGGTGTGGAGCAAAACTGGGAGCATGCTGTGCATTGGTTCCGCGAGGCGGCAGAGAGTGGCGTGAGCGTGGCAATGACGGATCTGGGATACTGCTATGAAAAGGGCTGCGGCGTGGAGCAGAGTTGGGAGCAGGCCTTTTCCTGGTATCGCAGAGGTGCGGAGTGCGGCGATTTGCGATCCATGAATAATCTGGCATACTGCTACGAACACGGCGAAGGCGTGGAACAGAACGAAGACAGGGCGCTTTACTGGTATCGCCGCAGTGCCGAAGGCGGCAACGGCAATGCCATGTGCAATCTTGGCTGGTGCTATGAAAGGGGATATGGCGTGGAGCAGAATTGGCAGGAAGCCATAAAATGGTATGAGCAGGGCGCACAGTGTGGCAATTTGCAATCCATGAATAATCTGGCATGCTGCTACGAGCGCGGCAAAGGCGTGGAACAGAACGAAGACAGGGCGCTTTACTGGTACCGGCGGGGAGCTGAGGCAGGAAGTGTTTACTGCATGTTCTGCCTTGGCTGGAATTACAGAAATGGCGTGGGCGTGAAGCAAAATATGACGGAAGCGATCCGTTGGTATACTGCTGCCGCCGAGGGCGGAAATGCTGCTGCCATGCATAGTCTCGGCTGGCATTACGACCACGGCGAAGGCGTGGAACAGGATATGAAAAAGGCAATTTGCTGGTACGAACGAGCAGCAGAGCAGAACCACC
>NZ_WQPW01000049.1:0-37295 GCF_018785465.1 Clostridium sp. MCC328 | reverse complement strand
CTCACACTGTTTATAGAGATCAGGAGCTGCAAAACCACTATCGCCGCGAAGCAGGAGATGGATGGTTGGATAATCATTCAGGTACTCGTCGAGAATCGGCTGCAGGAAATCGGTTACACCGGTACAGGAATAAGCCGCTCCATCACGGAGTTGGATTTTTATCAGATCACCAGTGATTCTGTCATAACAGACGAGCGGATGGTAGCCATTACTCTGATAATGGAAGTTAAATGCCCTGCCTTCCTGTTTGCCGTATGCTGCGAGGAGCGTGGAATCCAGATCCAGGATCACGGCCTGAGGTATCTGGATGCTGTAGAGCCTTTTTCTGAGTATCCGGCTGATCTCCTGGAACTGCTTTAAAGTATCTTCATCCATGCGGTTAAAGAATCCTGATACGGTTGGCTGGGATGCTAATGCGGATTTTTCAAGTACAGCTTTAAAAACAGGATCATTGGTCAGTTCATCCGAAGCATCATCTTCGAAGTAACCGGCCATGATCATATATATCATCTGGAGAAGGTTATCCCTGTCCGTATGATATCGAAACACTGCAGAATCATTGGTCTTAAATGAACGGTTTAAAATCCGTTCAATGCCAAGTCTGCTTATGAACTCTTTGATGAGGAGTAAGCCTGCATCGGAGGATAAGTCGCCTCCATCAAAATTTATTTTAATTTGCCTATTGCTTTGAAGTGAAAAGGTGTTTACCATACTCTTAAAGGGCTCCTTTGTTGGTATTTATTTTGATTAGACACCTTAATTTTACCACAAATGGATGCTCTTTTTTATTCACTTAACAAGTGAAAAGCAATTAAAAGCAATATGCAATTAAAATACAGTAACTATGTGGCTTTCAGCCACGATTACGGCTTTGCCGTGAATAATTCAGGTATATTTATTGGCTGCCGATTCAATCTTGGTGCAATCAATAAAAATGGTCTTTCCCGAAATCTCACCAAGAAGATAGAGCAGATCTGACATTTGGGCAAGCAGAACCTTTGCGCAGGCAGAAAAATGTAGGGAGATAAAACGCGCAATCGTTGCATGATCAGGAGCAGGCATTCCTTCAAGGAGATACATAAAGTTGATATCCCGTTTACATGCTTTTCGGATATCTCGACTTGAGTAGATTCGATTCATTGCTGCATAGATAACGAGTTTCAGCATCTGACGCGGCGTTGCCTGATTTTTTCTGATCCTGCCATAAGTTTTATATAGTTCATAAAGGTCCATTTCCTCCACAAAGGCACTTACCGGACGAACTGGATCATCAGATGGAATAGAAATCTCTAAATCCAGCGGAAGTTTAATTTGATAATACAGCGAAAATGAGGTATAATCCCTCTGTATTATTTTGTTTAGTCGCATAAACTGATTATACCACGAACGCCGGGCTTTTCGAAGCTCGGCGTTTTGTGTTGGATATATAAAATGAGCTGCCGCACGTTAGTGCGACAGCCCCTTTTTTATTTCTGATAAGCAGCCCGCTCGCCGCCGATATATTTGAGCCGTGTTCTCGCACAGACAACATGGGCGGAGCCGATGGATTTGATGGTGGTGCGGACCGGAACGGCGACATGGCGCAGATGCATACCGATCAAGGTGTCACCGATATCGATCCCGGCGTGTGCCTGGATATATTCCACAGCGCATGGATGCTCGAATTCGTTCCATGCGGCGGTGGAGAAGGATCCGCCTGCCTTTAACTGCGGTTTTACATTGACCATCTCCAGGCCATATTTCTCGGCGCACTCTTCCTCGACGATCAGGGCGCGGTTTAAGTGCTCGCAGCACTGGGCGGCGAGGTAGAGACCATGTTTTTTTGTCACGTTGGAGAGAGCGGTGAAGACAGCCTGACCCACTTCACTGCTGGAGTAGCAACCAATCACATGGGCAGCAATCTCGCTGGAGGAGCAGCCAACAACCAGAATCTGGCCCGGTTTCATATTGGCGATCTCGATCAGTTCCTCTGCAACGGCTTTTGTCTGTTCATAAATTAAGTCAAGATCCACATCGATGGATGTGGCGATATCTGTTGCACTCATGATAATTACCTCCTGGTAAAGTTATAAGAAGTTCCTGTTTTACTCAAAATGATACTTGTCTAACAGCTCATGCTTCATATCCCAAAGCGGCTTGGAAAGATCCACATGGACCTCATGCGGGTTTACGAGACGTTTTGTCTCATCCCATAAGGTATTGAGCTCTTCCTTGCAGTATTTCTGCATCTCCATGACCTTCGGGGAGTGGTAGACACACTCGCCGTCCTTGAATACCTGTACCGGAAGCTCACGCATCGTGTAGGTTCCGGGAGCGAGGAGTGTCTTTTTCCAAGTTGCCACCGGGTCGAAGAGCAGTAACGGTTCGTCCTCGTTGAAGGTCTCTCCCACGAGACAGATAATGTCCGCGATGACCTTGTGGCTGTCCTTTCCGTAGATACGGTAGGTGGTCTTGTTGCCCGGGTTTGTGATCTTCTCCTCGTTCTCGGAGAGCTTGATCTTCGGGATGAAGGTTCCAGTCTTCTTGTCCATGATCGCCGCGAGCTTATAAACACCGCCGAAGGACGGGCAGTCCTTGGAGGTGATCAGGTTTGTGCCGACACCCCAGGAGTTGATGGTCGCGCCCTGGTTCTTTAAGCTTGTGATCAGGGTCTCATCAAGGTCGTTGGATGCGGAGATCACAGCGTCCGTGAAACCTTCCGCATCGAGCATTTTTTTCGCCTCTTTGGAGAGATAAGCGAGGTCTCCGCTGTCCATACGGATTCCGTAGAAGGTAAGCGGGATTCCCTCGGCGCGCATCTCCTTGAATACCTGGATCGCATGCGGGATACCCGAATTTAAGGTGTCGTAAGTGTCGACTAACAGGATACATGCAGTCGGATAGAGTCTCGCGTAGGTGCGGAAGGCGGTGAGCTCATCCGGGAAACTCATGATCCAGCTGTGGGCATGGGTTCCTTTTACCGGGACATCGAACATCTGGCCGCAGAGCACGTTGGAAGTACCGATACAGCCGGCGATCATAGCGGCTCTCGCACCGTAGATTCCGGCATCCGGACCCTGGGCACGTCTTAAACCGAACTCCATAACTCCGTCTCCGCGGGCTGCATGGACGATCCGGGAAGTCTTTGTTGCGATCAGGCTCTGGTGGTTGATGATATTTAAGATCGCGGTCTCAACAAGCTGGGCCTGCATGATCGGGGCGATGACCTTTACGAGAGGTTCTCTTGGGAACACGACAGTTCCTTCCGGGATCGCGTAGATATCACCGGTGAATTTGAAGGTGGAGAGGTACTCCAGGAAATCTTCCCCGAAGAGTCCTGTGGTGCGGAGATAATCGATATCTTCCTTATCAAAGTGTAAATTTTCGATGTATTCGACAACCTGCTCTAAGCCGGCCGCGATGGCAAATCCGTTTCCATCCGGATTTGTGCGGTAGAATGCGTCGAAGATGACGGTCTCATTTGCATCCTTTGCATGAAAGTAACCCTGCATCATGGTCAGCTCGTAGAGATCTGTAAGCAGCGTCAGGTTTCGTTTGCTCATAATGTTTCTCCTTAAATTTCTCCGCGGTAAGTGTCTGCGGAATATTAAACGCAGCAGTCCGGAGCGTATAAAAATGCCGGACGATAACGACAGCTTAAGTGCGGTTCACCCCAAAAGAACCGGGCGGCTGTCAAACGTGTTGTGGTTGATTATATCAGTTCTTGTGCGAAAAGGCAAATTACGTGTTAAAAAAGTAACGAACACTTCAAAAGAACGTAAAATGTGCCTAAAAAGTTAAGAAAGAAAACAGGAAGACGGCATCAATATGGAAAGATTTCGCAACTCCCGAGGGATTCCCTTGACTTTTAAATACCTTATTACTATAATTATTTTGATACCAAGGTCAAAAGGTCGGAAATCTGATGCAAGCTTGCTTGCAAGAGGATTTTTGACCTTGGGACCCGCCTAAAACATGAATAAGTAGCCATTTTTCGTAGAAAAATGAGCGGATTATGAATGTTTTGAGGATTGTGGAAGCACGTAGTGCGAAACAATCCGGTATCAAAGGGGGCAAAAGACCTTTTGACCCCAACATCATTATTTTGTCTGAGTGTAAAAAAATGTAACTATGAACAGATTCGATGGTTACATTCAGACAATCCATAGAAAAAAGCCATGACGGAGACAGTAGGTTCACAAGCAGAAAGCCAAAGCGAGCCGGGGACGATGGAAGCCCGGTGCTTTTTCGTGAAAGGAAGATCACTCCCGAGCTGGAAGCTGAACCCTGAAAGCGGTACTGCTTTTGGAAAGTAAGTGTACCCGGTGATTCCGCCGTTAAAGGGAACTCATATGTCAGTATGCAGCAATAGGTGGTTAAAAGCGTTATTTTCGCCCTGTTCTCATTGAGAATGGGGCTTTTTTATTACTGATTCAGCATACGACACACAAAACACGAAGAGCATAACAACGAGAAAGTTATGCGCAAAACATTGATTGGAGGAAATGTGTCATGTACGAGAAAGTATCAACAGACCTGAACTTTGTGGACAGGGAAAAACAGGTTGAGAAATTCTGGAAAGACGAAAAGATCTTTGAAAAGAGTATCGACAGCCGCAGAAAAGGAACCCCATACGTGTTCTATGACGGACCGCCTACCGCAAACGGTAAACCGCATATCGGACACGTACTTACCCGTGTTATCAAGGATATGATCCCGAGATACCGCACCATGAAGGGCTATATGGTTCCGCGTAAGGCCGGATGGGATACCCACGGACTTCCGGTAGAACTTGAGGTTGAGAAGCTTCTTGGTCTCGACGGAAAAGAGCAGATCGAGCAGTACGGTGTTGAGCCGTTCATCGAGAAATGTAAAGAGAGCGTCTGGAAATACAAAGGAATGTGGGAGGATTTCTCCAGCACCGTTGGTTTCTGGGCTGATATGGAGAACCCGTATGTTACTTACCATGACGACTACATCGAGTCCGAGTGGTGGGCATTAAAGCAGATCTGGGACAAAGGACTCCTCTACAAGGGATTCAAGATCGTTCCGTACTGCCCACGCTGCGGCACACCGCTTTCCAGCCATGAGGTTGCCCAGGGATATAAGGATGTAAAAGAGAAATCTGCGATCGCCCGCTTCAAAGTGAAAGGCGAGGACGCATATTTCCTTGCATGGACCACAACACCGTGGACTCTTCCGAGCAACGTGGCACTCTGCGTAAACCCGAAAGAGACCTACGCAAAAGTAAAGGCTGCAGACGGTTATACCTACTATATGGCAGAAGCCCTGCTTGATTCTGTTCTCGGGAAGCTTGCGGATAAGGAAAACGGAACTCCGGCATATGAGGTTCTTGAGACATGCACCGGTAAGGACCTTGAGTACAAGGAATATGAGCCGTTATTTGATTGTGCGGTGGAGATCTGTGAGAAACAGCACAAGAAAGCATACTTCGTGACATGCGCAGATTATGTTACCCTGACAGACGGTACCGGCGTGGTACACATTGCACCGGCCTTTGGTGAGGACGATGCCCAGGTAGGCCGTCGTTATGATCTCCCGTTTGTACAGCTTGTAGACGCAAAGGGCGACATGACAAAGGAGACTCCGTACGCAGGCGTATTCGTGAAGAAGGCGGATCCGATGGTCTTAAAAGACTTAAAGGAAAAAGGCCTGTTATTCGAGGCACCGGCCTTCGAGCACAGCTACCCGTTCTGCTGGCGCTGTGACACACCGTTGATCTACTACGCGCGGGAGTCCTGGTTCATCAAGATGACAGCGGTGAAGGATGATCTGATCCGCAACAACAATAAGATCAACTGGATCCCGGAATCCATCGGTAAGGGACGCTTCGGCGACTGGCTGGAGAATGTTCAGGACTGGGGAATCTCCAGAAACCGTTACTGGGGCACACCTCTTCCGGTATGGCAGTGTGAGTGCGGAAAGATGCACTGCATCGGCAGCCGTGAAGAATTAAAGAAGATGAGCCCGAATTATCAGGATGTTGTTAAGAAATACAGCAAGGAGATGGACGGAGACAAGGGAGAGGTTGAACTTCACCGTCCGTTTATCGACGATGTAGTGATCACCTGCCCGGACTGCGGAAAAGAAATGCACCGTGTACCGGAGGTTATCGACTGCTGGTTCGACTCCGGCGCAATGCCGTTCGCGCAGCACCACTATCCGTTCGAGAACCAGGAGCTTTTCCACAAACAGTTCCCGGCACAGTTCATCTCCGAGGCTGTTGACCAGACAAGAGGATGGTTCTACTCCCTCCTTGCCGAGTCCACGCTGCTCTTTAATGAGCCGCCGTACCAGAACGTTATCGTTCTCGGCCACGTTCAGGATGAGAACGGACAGAAGATGAGTAAGTCCAAAGGAAACGCTGTCGATCCGTTTGACGCCCTGAAGACATATGGTGCCGACGCGATCCGCTGGTACTTCTACATTAACAGCGCACCGTGGCTGCCGAACCGCTTCCATGGAAAGGCTGTTATGGAAGGACAGAGAAAGTTCATGGGTACTCTCTGGAACACTTATGCATTCTTCGTCCTCTACGCGAATATTGATAACTTTGACGCGACCAAGTACACACTGGAGTATGATAAGCTTCCGGTTATGGATAAATGGCTGTTATCCAAGTTGAATTCTACGGTAAAGGCAGTGGATGATGACCTTGCGAACTACCGCATCCCGGAGGCAGCAAGAGCACTTCAGGAGTTTGTGGATGACATGAGTAACTGGTATGTCAGAAGAAGCCGTGAGCGTTTCTGGGCAAAGGGCATGGAGCAGGATAAGATCAACGCTTACATGACTCTCTACACAGCTCTCGTGACGATCAGTAAGGCAGCAGCTCCGATGATCCCGTTCATGACGGAGGAGATCTACCAGAACCTTGTAAGATCCATCGATAAGACAGCTCCGGAGAGCATCCACCTCTGCGACTTCCCGGCCGTTGACGAAGCGCATATCGACAGCGAGCTGGAATCAAAGATGGATGAGGTCTTAAAGATCGTTGTGATGGGACGTGCGGCAAGAAATACCGCAAACATCAAGAACCGTCAGCCGATCGCGAAGATGTTCGTAAAGGCACCAGAGAAGCTTCCGGAGTTCTACCAGGAAATCATCGAGGACGAGTTGAATGTGAAGTCCGTAGAGTTCACAGACGACGTGAGAAGCTTTACCTCCTACACCTTCAAGCCGCAGCTTAAGACGGTAGGACCGAAGTACGGAAAACAGCTCGGAAATATCAAGAAAGCTCTGGCTGAGTTAGACGGAAACGCAGCGATGGATACGTTGAACGAGAAGGGTGCTCTGACCTTCAACTTTGACGGAAATGAAGTCGTTCTCACAAAGGATGACCTCCTGATCGACATGGCACAGACAGAAGGTTATGTATCCGAGGCAGACAATACCGTGACCGTTGTTCTCGACACAACACTGACACCGGAGCTTCTCGAGGAAGGCTTCTACCGCGAGATCGTCAGCAAGATCCAGACCATGCGTAAAGAGGCTGGATTCGAGGTTATGGATCACATCTACGTTTACGCGGACAAGAATGCAAAGATCGCGGATCTCATCAAGAAGTACGCGGACGAGTTAAAGAGCGAGGTCATGGCTGACAACATTATGCTCGGTGAGATGGCTGGCTACACGAAGGAATGGAACATCAATGGCGAGGATGTTGTATTCGGCGTAGTGAAGGTGACAAAATAAGATACGGCGATCGCACGGATCTTTCTATGACAGAATCAACACAACAAGGGACCTGTATTCTGCGGGACAATGGGGGTTTCGCAGAATGCAGGGAATCATCATGAAGGAGGACTTAGGGGTGAGTCAGACAATGAATAAGGATGAACTGAAAAAGGTCATTGCGTTGAATGTGAAGAGTCTTTATCGCAAAACGATCGATGAGGCAACTCCGGCTATGATTTATCAGGCAGTTGCGCTTGCAGTCAAGGATATGATCATCGACCGCTGGATCGCGACTCATAAAGAGTATGAAAAGCAGGATGCAAAGGTTGTTTACTACATGTCCATGGAGTTTTTGACCGGTCGTTTCCTCGGCAACAATATCATCAGCCTCTGTGAGCAGAAGGAAATCGAGGAGGCACTTTCTGAACTGGGCTTTGACCTGAATTCCATTGAGGATCAGGAACGGGATCCGGCACTCGGAAACGGCGGTCTTGGACGTCTTGCGGCATGCTTTTTGGATTCCCTTGCATCTTTAGGCTATCCGGCATATGGCTGCGGCATCCGTTATCGTTATGGAATGTTCAAACAGCAGATCCGTGACGGATATCAGATCGAGGTCCCGGATGAGTGGTTGAAGGACGGCTATCCGTTTGAGATCCGCCGCGCAGAGTATGCGACGGAGGTCAAATTCGGCGGTTACGTGGAGACTGAGTGGGACGGAAAGAGAAATCATTTCGTACAGAAGGGCTACCAGTCCGTTATGGCAGTTCCGTATGATATTCCGATCGTGGGATACGGCAACAATGTCGTAAACTCCTTAAGAATCTGGGATGCACAGCCGGTGAATACCTTCAACTTAAGCGAGTTCGACAAGGGCGATTACCAGAAAGCTGTTGAGCAGGAGAATCTGGCGAAGACCATCGTTGAGGTCCTTTATCCGAATGATAACCATTATTCCGGAAAAGAGCTTCGCTTAAAACAGCAGTATTTCTTTATTTCTGCCAGTGTTCAGCGTGCCATCAAAAAGTACAAGGAAAAGCATGACGATATCCATAAATTCTATGAGAAGGCATCCTTCCAGTTAAACGATACACATCCGACCGTTGCTGTCGCTGAGTTAATGCGTATCTTACTTGACGAGGAGAACTTAGAGTGGGATGAGGCATGGGAGATCACAACAAAGACCTGCGCCTACACAAACCACACCATCATGGCTGAAGCTCTTGAAAAATGGCCGATCGAGCTGTTCTCCCGTCTGCTTCCGCGTGTTTACCAGATCGTTGAGGAGATCAACCGCCGTTTTGTAGCCCAGATCCAGCAGAGATATCCGGGTGACAACGAGAAGATCCGTAGAATGGCGATCATTTACGACGGACAGGTCCGCATGGCTTACCTTGCAATCGTCGGCAGCTTCTCTGTAAACGGTGTTGCGAAGCTTCACACAGAGATCCTCGAGAAACAGGAGCTTCGTGACTTCTATGAGATGATGCCGGAGAAATTTAATAATAAAACAAACGGTATCACCCAGAGACGTTTCCTGCTTCACGGCAACCCGCTGCTTGCAGACTGGGTGACCGACAAGATCGGAAATGAGTGGATCACAGATCTCTCCAATATTAAAAAGCTTTCTGTTTATGTGGATGATGAGAAGTGCCAGCAGGAATTCATGAACATTAAGTACCAGAACAAGATCCGTCTTGCGAAGTACATCAAGGAGCACAACGGCATCGATGTCGATCCGCGTTCCATCTTCGATGTTCAGGTAAAACGTCTGCATGAGTACAAGAGACAGCTCATGAACATCCTTCATGTGATGTATCTCTACAACCAGTTAAAAGATAACCCGAATATGGACATCGTTCCGAGAACCTTCATTTTCGGTGCGAAAGCAGCAGCCGGATATAAGCGTGCAAAACTGACCATCAAGCTCATCAACAATGTGGCTGATGTGATCAACAACGATAAGTCCATCGGCGGCAAATTAAAGGTCGTATTCATTGAAGATTACCGTGTATCCAACGCAGAGCTGATCTTCTCCGCTGCGGATGTCAGCGAGCAGATCTCCACAGCAAGTAAGGAAGCATCCGGGACCGGAAACATGAAGTTCATGTTAAATGGCGCTCTGACCATCGGAACCATGGACGGCGCAAATGTGGAAATGGCGGAGGAAGTCGGCAAGGAGAATATGTTCATCTTCGGTGCGTCCGCAGATGAGATCATCAACCTTGAAAACAACGGCGGCTACAACCCGATGGATATCTTCAACAATGATCAGGATATCCGCCGTGTGCTGATGCAGCTCATCAACGGCTATTATTCTCCGCAGGATCCGGAGCTGTTCCGCGATATCTACAATTCCCTGCTCAACACCCAGAGCAGCGACCGCGCAGATACCTACTTTATCTTAAAGGATTTCCGTTCCTATGCGGAAGCTCACAGAAAGATCGACCAGGCATACCGCGACGAGAAGTGGTGGGCGAGAACTGCGATGCTCAATACCGCATCTGCAGGAAAGTTCTCCTCCGACCGTACGATCGAGGAATACGTAAGAGATATCTGGCATCTGAAGAAGCTCAAGGTAGAGCTGAAATAATGTAACTGTGAAGGTGCTTGACAGTTACGGATAACATAAAAAACAGACCCGTCTCATACAATAGTGATATCAGGAAAATTCAGCATGGAGTTTTTCGGGCAATCCGCCCGGAAGACTTCCGGATCTGAAATCCGGTATCACAGGTGTATGAGGCGGGTATTTTTTATGAAGCGTTTTTTTATGGTCTTATGGATGACGGTCATGATCCCCTATGTGACAACGCTGGCGTGGACAGGCCGGATCCGGACGGATACAGGGACGGAAGTCCCGGCGGAAGAGTTTCTTACCGGAGTCGTGGCGGCGGAGATCCCGGCAGAGTACGGGATCGAGACATTAAAAGCACAGGCGGTGCTTGCGAGGACATATATCTACCGGCTTGTGGATCCGGGGCTGGAACGTATCCGGGAAGAGGAACTGGACATAGATTGTCTCAGCATGAGGGAGATGGAGAAAAAATGGGGGAAAGAACATTTTAGAGAGTATTACGGGAAGATCCGTACCGCGGTGCAGGAGACAGAAGGACTCGTTGCGGAGTACGATGGGGAGCTGATCGAACCGTTCTACTGTGAGGCGTCGGCAGGAAAGACGAGGGAACTTGCCGCATATCCATATATCTGTTCTGTGGAGAGTCCGGGAGATCTGGAGGCAGGAGAATTTTTATGCGTCCGGACCTTTACGGAAGCGGAGTTTGCGGATAAGATCGGAAGAATCGGCGGGCCGCGTCCGGGAGCGGACGGCATTGCGGGAAAAATTCAGATCATCGAGCGGGATGATGCCGGGTATGTGAAGCGGGTGCAGATCGGGGATATGGATTACAGCGGGGATGAGGTCCGGGATTCTTTGGGGCTTTTATCGTCCTGCTTTCATTTTTCGTCTGCGGACGGGAAGATCCGGGTGTCATCGAAGGGGATCGGCAGCGGATACGGATTCTCCCAGGCTGGGGCGGATGCGATGGAGAGAGAGCAGGGGAGTGAGTTCCGGGAACTGTTGAAATATTATTTTCAGGGGATTGAGATCGTGAAAATTGCGGAGTAAAAGAAGATAAAAGGTGGATACTTCCAGAAAAAAGTATGATTTCGTGTATAACTTCACCGCCGCGGGTAAGAATATTACCGAGGTGATAAACGTGAAAGAAAGAGGAAATCAGCTTTTCAAGGACAAATTTGTCCTTGTCATGCTCGTACTTGGCCTGTTGACTATTGTTGCGGCAGCAGGCGCTGTGAGAATCCAGAAGGGGAGAGAAAATATCGGAGAGAGCCCTTATCTGGAGATCGAAGACCCGGACCATGTGATCGCGGGGGATTCCAACGCAGGAGCGGAGTCCGGCGGCGATACATTGGCGGGGGAACTGGCAGCATCCGGAGATGAAGCCGGAAATGGGGAACCTGCCGGAGACGGCACGGCTGTCGGTCTGGCGGACAATGAGAATGGTGCCGGAACTGGCGCTGATCCCGGCAATTTTGCCGGAGAAATTTCGATGGATACCGGTCTTGCTGATGCATCAGATAGCGCCCTGACAGGCGATAATCCCATGGCGGAAGCCGGTGCCGCTGTCAGCGAATCCCTGGTTCTCGATTTCACAGACACAGACAAGCTCTCCTGGCCTGTGACCGGAAATATCGTTCTTGGCTACAGCATGGACACCACGACCTACTTCCCAACTCTGGACCAGTACAAAGTCAACCCCGCCAATGTGATCCAGAGCGAGGTCAGCACCCCGGTATCCGCTCCGGCGGACGCCAGAGTGGTCTCTGTTGGGACAAACGAGGAGATCGGTAATTATGTTGATCTTGATTTGGGAAACGGCTATACTGCCGTCTGCGGCCAGTTAAAAGAGATCCCTGTTGTAGAAAATGAATATGTCCGACAGGGGGATCTTCTGGGCTATGTCGCCGAGCCGACAAAATACTACGCGGTGGAAGGCACGAATGTGTTCTTCGAGTTTCTGAAGGACGGCGTGCCGGTGGATGCGCTGGATTTTCTGGAGTGAGAGATCACGATTACACGTAATTTGCAAAGTTAAGCCAAAAAGCCTTCAGGGAAGCTCTCTGGAGGCTTTTTATATAACAGGAAATTCCCTGTTGCATAAAAGGCACTAACGTGCCAAAGATGCATATTCTAATATCAGAACAAATAAAGGAGACATCCGCGTATGAATTGCAGAAATTCCGATCTGCCGGATACCGCTATGGGTCCGTCCTGCGGCTGCGGCAGAAGTCTGTCTGATATTTCCGGCCCGGGACCTGTTGTGCGTCCGGTGGTCAACTTTTGTTTTGACGACAATGATCCAAGATTTCCGATAGGAATGGGATATGTTCCGATGCAGATGTGGGGGACCATATATCCGTTAGCCAGAGGTTTTGTCCGGGGAACGATCTTCCCGTCCCTGGATCTTCCATTTGCCATGGGGAGGTGCAGAAGATGAGGGAACTATATCGATGCAGCATGATGCCGGGAATGCCGGCAGAACCTGTGAGTGACTCCCGCCTGTCAGCGCAGGATGTGATGCCTGTGTGCGGTACGTGCCAGAGTGCCGGGCGCATGGCCGCAGGGGATAAAGAACTGCTGATGCGTCAGATCATGGAAGCCGGTTTTGCGATGGATGACGTTGTCCTGTTCTTAGACACTCATCCGGAAAATCAGGATGCACTGCGCTATTACAAAGCGGTCCGTGACATGCGTGACCAGTCCATGGCTGCCTATGAGAGGCGGTTTGGGCCGCTGAGATACACCGATGTCACGTCCATGTCCTGGAACTGGGTAACTGAAAAATGGCCATGGGAAGGAGGATGCTAAGATGTGGGTCTACGAAAAAAGATTGCAGTTTCCGGTAAATATAAAGGAACCGAATGCGAAGATGGCGCAGTTCATTATGAGCCAGTACGGTGGGCCAGACGGCGAGATGGGTGCGTCCATGCGTTATCTCTCCCAGCGCTACTCAATGCCGTATGGGGAGCAGAAAGCGGTTCTGACGGATATCGGAACGGAGGAGCTCGCCCATCTGGAGATCGTCGCGGCGATCGTTCACCAGCTCACAAGAAACTTAACAGCGGAGGAGCTGGAAGCGCAGGGATTCGGCCCGTACTATATCGACCATACCACGGGGATCTGGCCTCAGGCGGCTGGCGGTGTGCCCTTTAACGCCTGCGAGTTCCAGTCGAAGGGCGATCCTGTGACGGATCTCTTCGAGGACCTTGCTGCGGAACAGAAAGCCCGGAGCACCTACGACAACATCCTTCGTGTCGTGACAGATCCCGATGTCTGTGAACCGATCCGTTTCTTAAGGAAGCGCGAGATCGTCCATTTCCAGCGCTTCGGAGAAGCCCTCCGCGGTCTTCAGGAGAAGCTGGACTCCAGAAACTTCTACGCCTTCAACCCAAGCTTCGATCCGCAGCCGGCTGCGGCAGGAAATTCACGGTAGAAGAATAGAAAAAGAGATCCCGTTTCTTTTCCATAAAATTTATGGGAGGAAGGGATCTCTTTTCTCGTCAAGCGTCAGATCGGACTACATCTTGCACTGGAAGGAATCACAGTCGGTACATTCCTTTTTTGTAGGATTGAGCTCATGCGTTCCTACGTGGATACGGTCTAAGGTGCAGTAATCCACATTTTCCGCATGATGCACGCAGTTATGGATCGAGCACTGGATGCTGTCGTTCTTTTCCTGATTCATCATTTCTCACCACCTTTTTCTGGGATGGTATCAGTATAACCGGACGGCAGAAAATAATTCTGGAAGAAAATGACAGGAATTTATGCGACAGTCTGGAAAAAATCATTTGAACCGTAATCCAATAACTTAAGCATTTCCTGTTTTCTTATAGGAACCGGAAAAATATTTCATGATATCACGTCTCGTGATAATTCCGATAAAGGATTTATTGTCATCGAGTACCGGGACAAAGTTCTGCTGCATCGCCTTGTCCAGCAGATCTTCCATCTTTGCACCGGCATTTACCGGGCTGTTGTCCTGACGGCGCTTTACTTCCATGACGGAGATCAACTCCATATCCTTTAAACTCTGGTTCAGATGGCTCTTCATGTACCAGAGCAGGTCGCCTTCTGTCAGCGTTCCGGCATACCGTCCTTGTTTCGTAAGGATCGGCAGGGCGGAGTAGCGGTGCGCTTCCATCAGGTCGATCGCTTCTCTCAGGTTCGCGTCAGAATAGATAAATGCCACATCACTCTTTGGTGTCAGAAAAAACAGAATATTCATGTGTCTCTCCTTTAATATCCAAGATCTTCATTGATAAATACCATTTCAACTTCCATTCCGGTACAGGGGCGTTCTAAGATCAGGATCGCGTTACAGATCCTCTCCGGACTGTTGCAGTCATAGCACTTTTTGTCATCGGACACGACGCATGGAGTCTTCTTGTTAAAACGCGCCGCGTTCTTTGGACAGGCGATATTTCGCGCGCGATCCATTGCGGAGGACAGATCCGGCGCGATTTTATTTTTCCCGATCACATAGTATACTCGTTTCGGTCCAAATAAGCTCTCGGAAAGACGGTTTCCGGTCCCGTCGATGTTGATGATCTGGCCAGTCTCTGCAGCGGCATTTGCGCTCAGTATGTATACGGTAGATTCTTTTTTTGCCCGGATTCTTGCATCCGGTCCCTGTTCCCAGTGCCAGATCACTTCGTTGTTTTTTCCGAGGATCTCAAAGAGATTCAGTTCTTTTGCGGTGATAGAGCCGCCAAACCCGACTTTCTCGCCCTTGATCTGGTCGCTCAGATAAGCGGCAGCTTCCTCCTTTGTCTCGAAATATGATGTATGAAAACGATGGTTTTCAAAGTTCTTTTTTAATACTGCGTAATCCATAAGTTCTCAATGTTCCTCCTTCGGGTACAGACGGCATCAGCCGCCGGGTCAGTGACGCAAAAACCGGTCCAAAAGCAACAGCGGATCAGCTTTTTCTTGCGTAAACAGAGTCATGATACTTCACCATGACTCGTCTATTGACATTATAGCATAAATTGTAACAAAAAGAGGGAAGAAAACATGAATTATTTGTGAAAAAATTCGAAAAGAGTCATAGTATATGAAAAAAGGTTCCTGCCTGGAGTTCTTTGGATGGGTGATTTTGATATCATATTGACATTTAAAAAAAAATAGAATATGATGTAGGCAGCTAAGAAATGTGGTGAACTTTTCTCATGCGACGCAAAAACCCCAGAGGCTGCCACCTCTGGGGTTTTCTTGTTCGTTACGGTGAACCACTCCGCATAGGCTGTTGCTGCCTATTTATCTCTGTCCAGCCATTTGCATATGTAGCAGCTAACTACACCTGCTATAACAGAGACAAGAAATGTGGTGAACAATTCGGTCATGGACGCACACCTCCTTTCTGCTGGAGGTTCGGCAGCGTTTACAGCATATCACATTTTATATTGATATTCTACAATTTTCTATTAATGAAAACTATGATAGATATAAAAAAAGAAGCTGTATGGAAGTTCCATACAGCTTCATGACCTGTCCGGGAATCGAACCCGGGTTTACGCCGTGAGAGGGCGTCGTCTTGACCGCTTGACCAACAGGCCGGAATCGAGGCGACAAGATTCGAACTTGCGACCTCTGCGTCCCGAACGCAGCGCTCTACCAAACTGAGCCACGCCTCGATGTCTTTAAGGCTTTGCGTTTTGTGCTGTTCACCAGCGACTCGTATATAATAGCATGACATTGAAAAAAATGCAAGCGTTTTTTTGGGAAATTTCAATTTTTTGAAAAAAAGTTATTTCGGAGAATCTTCCGGGTTCGGGGAATCCCCACAAAGCCTTATTTTATAAGGAAAAACAGCGATTGAAGAGCATTGGCATCGCGTCTTACAATCGGGAAGAAAAATACCCGGAAAGTTCACAGAAACCGAAAAAATGAAAAGAAACATGAAAATTTAATTCAAAGATCGATAAGAACACTATGATCCTGACGGCAGATCCTAAATGCAAGCATTTGCAAGCAATATGAAGATGCAAAAATCATATTTCAGTACAGTCTGTTATACAGAACTGTAGTTCAAGCGATTGATGGAACGAATAAAAAGGCTGCCGCATTTCTACTCCTGCGGCAGCCTCAAAAAGAGGAGATTTATATTGTAAATGTTTTTGAAACAAAAGGGAGGGACCGACAGAACGCTCTGCCGGTCAAGTATGAAAAAGTATATCTTGTTCCAGGCTTGCTGTCCTGTTACGCTTTACAGGATACTGGAAAAATGTGTCGAAATATTGTGTTTGATGTGAAAAAATTGTGAAATCGCTGTAGGATAGAATGCTCACCTGGAAGGAAGCTCCTTTTTTCGGGTATGAGTTTTCTGGAGTGGAAATTCCGGAGAGAACGAAGGCGGGGAGGATCGTGTAGATCAAGACTGATAAATTTATAACAATTTCTCCCTCCAAAACAGTTGCAGGAACGATATAATTGGTATAAAATATAGGTGTTTCTGCGATGATAGTACCAATATCAAAGCGTTAGACGGAAAGCTCCGTTCCGACCGCAGAAAATGATTGCATTTATAAAGAACGCAGGAAGCTTCCGTTTGGAGCTGGCTCCTGCAGTCACGCAATAAAGGAGAAAAAATCATGAGCAAAAAGCCAGTAGTGTTAATGATCCTCGATGGTTACGGACTGAATAAAACACATGAAGGAAATGCGGTATATGAGGCGAAGAAGCCGGTGATGGACCGCTTAATGAAGGAGTGCCCGTTTGTGGAAGGTCAGGCCAGCGGACTTGCTGTCGGACTTCCGGAGGGACAGATGGGAAACTCTGAGGTCGGACACCTGAACATGGGCGCAGGCCGCATCGTTTACCAGGAGCTGACAAGAATCACAAAGTCTATCCAGGACGGCGATTTCTTTAGCAACGAAGAGTTCCTTGCAGCTGTTGAGAACTGTAAGAAGAATAACTCCGCGCTGCACCTGTTTGGACTCTTATCCGACGGCGGCGTACACAGCCATATCACCCATGTCTACGGACTCTTAGAGCTTGCAAAGAGAAACGGACTCGACAAGGTATTCGTTCACTGCTTCCTTGATGGACGTGATACACCGCCGGCATCCGGAAAGGATTTCGTTGCGGCTCTGGAAGAGAAGATGAAAGAGCTCGGTGTCGGCAAGGTGGCATCTGTTATGGGACGTTACTATGCGATGGACCGTGACAACCGCTGGGACCGTGTGGAGCTTGCGTATAAGGCACTGACAGCAGGCGAGGGCAATAAGGGAACATCCGCGACGGAACTGATTCAGGCGTCCTACGATGACGGAAAGACAGATGAGTTCGTTGTTCCGGCTGTCGTGACAGGAGAAGATGGAAATGCGATCGGAACCATTAAGGACAACGATTCCGTGATCTTCTTCAACTTCCGTCCGGACCGCGCAAGAGAGATGACCCGCGCATTCTGTGATGACGAGTTTACAGGATTTGCGAGAGCGAAGAGGATCAAGACCACCTATGTATGCTTTGTTGATTACGATGAGACGATCCCGAACAAACTTGTCGCATTCAAGAAAGAGACGATCAAGAATACTCTCGGTGAGTTCCTTGCTGCCCACGGGAAGACTCAGGCGAGAATTGCTGAGACAGAGAAATATGCCCACGTTACCTTCTTCTTCAACGGCGGCGTTGAGGAGCCGAATCCGGGTGAGGACCGTATCCTTGTGAAGTCCCCGAAGGTCGCAACCTATGACCTTCAGCCGGAGATGAGCGCACCGGCCGTTTGTGAGAAGCTGACAGACGCGATCCGCTCCGGAAAATATGATGTTATCATCGTAAACTTCGCAAATCCGGACATGGTAGGCCACACAGGCGTTGAGAACGCAGCGGTCAAGGCCATCGAGGCTGTCGACGAGTGCGTTGGAAAAGCAGTTGAGGCAATCAAAGAGGTTGATGGCGTGATGTTCATCTGTGCTGACCACGGAAACGCAGAGCAGCTGATCGACTACAAGACAGGAGAGCCGTGGACCGCTCACACAACAAACCCGGTTCCGTTCATTCTTGTAAACGCGGGCGAGGGCTACGGCCTCAGAGAGGGCGGCTGCCTCGCGGATATCGCTCCGACCCTGATCGAGCTTATGGGAATGGAACAGCCGAAGGAGATGACTGGTAAGTCTCTGCTTGTGAGAAAGTAATAAAGGCTGGTGTGTTGTAAAACAGCGGCAGAAAATATGAAGAATGGTTCCGGCAGTGTGGACGCAGAGAGTCTGTATGCCGGGACTATTTTTTTGTGCACACTTGACATAAGGATTCCCGGCGCATTAAGATGAAGGAAATGATTTCGGACAGGACAGAAGGAGAGCAGTATGGAACAGGAAACAAGAATCGCGGTAGTGGGAATTATTGTGGAAGATAAAGAGGCTGTGGGGGAGATCAACAGAATCCTTCACGATTACAGCCCGTATATTATCGGAAGAATGGGACTTCCGTACGAGAAGAAGCAAGTGAACATCATCAGCGTCATCGTTGATGCCCCGTCTGACTGGATCAATGCGCTTTCAGGGAAGCTTGGAAAGATCAAGGGGATCAGCGCGAAGGTGATGTATTCGAAGAACGGGCAGTAGGGAGAAACTATGATCGAAAAAATCAAGATCCGCGGCGCACGGGTCCATAACTTGAAAAATATTGATGTGGACGTTCCTTTAAACAAGATCGTCGCCATCGGCGGAGTCTCTGGTTCGGGAAAATCATCCCTGGCTCTGGGTGTCCTCTACGCGGAAGGTTCCAGGCGCTACTTAGAGGCGCTCTCCACCTACACGAGACGCCGTATGACCCAGGCGGCGAAGGCACAGGTGGATGAGGCACTCTATGTCCCGGCGGCGCTGGCGCTTCACCAGAGGCCTGGGATCCCGGGGATCCGCAGTACCTTCGGAACAGGAACGGAGCTTTTAAACAGCCTGCGTCTCATGGTGTCGAGACTGGCGAGCCACCGATGTCCGAACGGACATTATATCGAACCAACCCTTCTTGTGGCGGCGGGAAAGGAACTCTCCTGTCCGAAGTGCGGGGAAAAATTCTACGCCCCGTCGGCGGAGGAACTGGCCTTCAACAGCCAAGGCGCCTGCAGGACATGCGACGGAACGGGAATCGTACGCACTGTTAACCGTGCGGCCCTGGTGCCGGATGAATCCCTTACCATCGATGAGGGCGCGGTAGCTCCGTGGAATTCCCTCATGTGGTCCCTGATGACGGACGTCTGCCGGGAGATGGGGGTGCGGACGGACGTGCCATTTAAGGATCTCACGGAGAAGGAAAAGAACATTGTATACAACGGACCGGCGGAGAAAAAGCACATCTTTTACCATGCCAAGAACAGCAATCAGGCGGGTGAGCTTGATTTTACTTATTATAATGCGGTCTACACGGTGGAGAATGCCCTGGCGAAGGTAAAAGACGAAAAGGGCATGAAGCGAGTGGAAAAGTTCTTAAAACAGGACATCTGCCCGGATTGCGGCGGTTCCAGACTCTCGGAGGCAGCGAGAGCGCCGAGGCTCCGGGGAATCTCCCTGGATGAAATGTGCCGAATGCCATTAAATGACCTCACGGAGTGGGTCCGCAGTGTGCCGTGGTCTCTTCCGAAGGAGATGCGCCCGATGGCGGAGAATATCTGCGCGTCGTTTCTAGAGGTGGCAAAGCGGTTATTAGACCTTGGGTTGGGATATCTCTCCCTGGACCGCGCCGCATCTACACTCTCCACTGGGGAACGCCAGAGAATGCAGCTCGCGAGAGCCGTGAGAAACCGCACGACGGGTGTCCTCTATGTGCTGGACGAGCCGTCTATCGGTCTTCACCCGTCGAATATCGAGGGACTCACCAGTGTCATGCATGACCTGATTGCAGACGGAAACTCCGTAGTTCTCGTGGATCATGACGTCCAGATCTTAAAGGAGTCTGACTGGATGATCGAGATGGGACCGGAAGCCGGGGCTGGCGGCGGAACCGTCATTGCGGAGGGGACCATCGGGGAGATCGAAGAATCGGGAAAGTCGGTATTGGGACCGTTCCTATCCGGAAAAGCGGATACCTGCACGAGAGTCCGGGCGAATCGGGAGAATATGTTTGAGTATGGAAAAATCCATATCTCCACCGGAAATATCCACACGGTAAAACCTTTGTCTGCGGATATCCCGAAAGGTCGGATGACCGTGGTCACAGGAGTTTCCGGCTCCGGAAAGACGACTTTCGTCTTAGAGAGTCTGATCCCGGCGTTATCCGCCATGATTCACGGCGAAAAACGTCCGGAACACGTCCATGAGATCCAGGCGGAGGGGATCCGTCAAGTGAAGCTCATCGACGCGGCACCCATCGGCACGAATGTCCGCTCCACGGTGGCGACCTATGCGAATGTCCATGATGAGCTGCGAAAGATCTTTGCGAGAACACCGGACGCGAACCGTCTTGGGTATAAGACCGGGGATTTCTCCTACAATACGGGAAAACTCCGCTGCCCTGGATGTGACGGAACAGGCGTGATCAGCCTGGATGTCCAGTTCCTGCCAGACGTGGAGATCCCGTGCCCGGACTGCCGCGGATCGAGGTACGCGAAGGAGGCGAATCTCGTGAAGCACACGGATAAAAGGGGAGTTTCCCATTCCCTGCCGGAATTTATGGATATGGATATCAATACGGCGCTGGAGAATTGCAGGGATATGAAGATTGTCTCCCAGAGACTGTATGTATTAAAGGATTTAGGACTTGGCTACTTGACTCTGGGCGAGGAGACCCCGAGTCTCTCCGGCGGCGAGGCCCAGCGACTGAAACTCGCAAGCGAGATGGGAAAAGCCCAGGAGGACACGGTCTTCGTCTTCGATGAGCCGACGATCGGTCTTCACCCGGCGGATGTCCAGGTTCTCCTCGGTGTATTCCAGACGCTGATTGAAAACGGAGCCACCGTCCTTGTCATCGAACACGACCTGGATGTGATTAAAAATGCCGACTACATCATCGACATGGGTCCTGGCGGCGGAGAACAGGGCGGCCGGATTGTTGCGTGTGGGACGCCGGAGGAGATCAAAAATGTGAAAGAAAGTGTGACGGGGAGATACCTGTAAGGTGGAGTACATATAATACAAGATATTTAGACGAAGTTACTTGTAAATAAAAATATATCCGCTATAATATACTCAATGAGTATATTATAGCGGAGGATCAATGGAAAACAAAGAAATATTAAAAGAACTTAGAAGCATTATGGGACTAAATCGTCGGGAATTTGCAGAGTATTTTTGCATCCCATACAGGACAGTGCAGGAATGGGAACTTGCACATCGGAATATGCCGGATTATCTGTTAAGATTGATGTTGTATAGTGAGAAGCTGCGGAGTGAGAATAAATTTTATAGTGCCAGTAAAAATGTTTCTATTATTCAAGATGAATTCGGGAAAAATATCGTAATTATAAACGATATACGGTTTAAGGGAAAAAGAAATATCGATTGGGAAGAAGTTGAAAAATATTTAAAAGAATATATTGGAGAGTGTTACGAGATAGCAGAGTCATCAGAAAAAATATATATTGGAAAAGAATTCCCTGATGAATTTGCAAACGCAAAAGATGCTCGTGGTTTAAAGGGGGCAAATGCAAAGGCAAAAGCTAACGCGGCACAGGCAATTAAGGAATTAATACAAATAGCAGAGAATAAATCAGAATTTCCAGATTATGGAGATAGACATGGAAATAGAGCTAAAAATGGTTGGTATCGTTATGATGTACGATTTGGTCTGCCTGTTTACGAAGAAAATGGCACCTTGATTCGCTATAATATTTTCTCAGCAAGAATGCTTGTGCGGCACGATGCAGATGGAAAAATGTATCTTTATGATATTTTGCGCACAAAAAAAGAAGCGAGCAACCCGCTTGAGTAATAATACTGTACGGTCGCAAAACCCGCTTCTTTTTGTCATTCTAACATTGAATAAAAAAAATGTCAAGGATTTATACATCTTGAGTTTCCGTACTTTTATCCACTCTCCCCTGCTTCCACAGGCTCTGCTATAAACAACTTTCAAAAAATACCAAAACATAAGGAAGACGGAAGCTGGGACGGCACGGACAGACGGCGCGGGCAATAAGGGAACAGCCGAAAAAGATGACTGGTAAGTCTCTGTTGGTAAGAGAGTAAGAGAACTTTGGCGCAATAAGATCCTGTTACATAAAAACAGTTCCGGCGATATGGACAGAAGTGTCTGTATGCCGGGACTGTTTTTATGTAACAGGAAATTAAGGTAAAAGAAATCTTGCATGGCATTATTCCCGTATGATATCAAGCAGGGTGTCATCTCTGGTTTCAAACCATTTCATAAAGGCATACCATTTTTTGCCATAAGACGTATGCTTACGAACAAAAAATGCATAGACGATCATGATCACCGCTATCTCGATCATTCCGAAAACAAGTCCAAATGCGAATATATCGGTTATTTTGTTGGATTCATCATTAGAAATCACGCCTTTTAGCTGGTTTTGGTCATCTAATAATAAGGTTAATGCTCTCTGATGCGGAAAGTCTGTATCAAGATTTAAGCCAAGCCCGGCGACATCATATTGATAGGAGCTGCCTTCTGTATACATTACCGTGGTCGGATTGGTTCGCACTCCTCCTTTAAAAGTCGTTGCATTATAAGCTGTCAGCAATTCATTTGTCTTCAGATGCTGGATGTGATGGCTTAACAGTACAGTGCCACAACAGATGATTATGGATATAAAGATCCAGAGAAGGCAATGGAATATCATTTTCTTAAAGGCGTTTGTTACCTTTGCATAGGTTGCATGATGTGAACTACTCGGTAACTAAGTTACCAGAGCATCTGAAATCTGGCGGGATACCGCCAGATTTCAGGGTGCGTCCATGACACCACTACTGCTTGCCTTTCGGCTATACAGCTACTTTTATTATTTCTGGATTCTTTAGTCCGGTTACGGACAGTTCATTCTGCTTTCCGGATACGGAAAGATATTTTCGCAGGATATTAAATGCACCTACTGCATCCGCATTATATCTTATTCCATCCGTTATATACATGCCCCGCTCTTTTCGGTTTGTTGCTTCTGCATATCTTTTTGATATTTCTGATGAAAATGGGCTACACTGGCTGGTATAGCTTTCTTCCTGTTTTATCAGTGGAATTCCATACAGTTTCAGTTTATATTCCAACATGATATAAAGTTTATTATACGGCAGTCCGTGAAACTTCTGGTTTGTCTTTTGCCCCATGTCTTTTTCTTTACGGATATTTCGGATATCTCCTATGACTACACAGCTTATCCCTTCTTTTCTACAATATTCTGCAAGCCATCTGGTCACCTTATGGAGGTAATTCTTTACTGCGTTTTGTTTTTTTTGATAAAGCTTCTTGATATGTTTCGATGATCGGAGATATTTTATGCCTTTCCCCGACTGCTGTGTATACCATATTGATTGAACTCTACTGATTTCTTTGTGAAAGTGCCTTTCCAACGAAAGATATTTCCTTCCAAGAATAAAAGTCCGGCCATTTCCGGAATCATAACAAGTCATCAGATTATGAAGCCCAAGATCAATTGATAAATAATGGTCATTCAGTGAAAGCGGTTCCGGCTCTTTGACCTCATAGATAACGATAAGGTCACATGTCCCATGTTCCGGTGGATAGATTCGCAGCTGCTTTATGTGATCCATGTTCCTGAAAATTTTATTTTCAAGATATAGAAATTTTTCATGAATCCCGTAAGTTTCTTCCATATAGCTTTTCAGACCCTTTGACAAAGACAGCCGCAATTGGTCTGAGCCCTTCTCGTGCCGGATTCCCATCTGCATGTAAGTAATCGGTATATTGTCCTGTTTAAATCGCGGTGGATTTGGATCTTTGATCCCGCCGGTCTTTTTAAGGGCATAAAAAGAGCTCCAGGCTTTATCTAACTGCTTGCAGGTCTCCTGCGCTGTCTGTGACGGAAGCTGTCTATACCACAGATCTCTCTTATGCACCTTCTTCTGATAATACCAGTCAGGATACTTCTCCAACCCCAATTCTTTATATCGACGACGTTCATAGTTGCAGACATTCCAGAGTTTGGAAGCAGCATAACACATATGCCCTATGATATTAGAATATTCCGGCCGGATATTGACAGATGTTCTATGCGACAACAGCATTACTCTCCCTCCATTCAGACAGCCATGCAATGAATATTTACAATTCACATTGAATTAATACGACTTGCTCTGATGCTCAATATAACGGCGAATATTTTCCTTCGATACCGCTCCGATTGTCTCCACATAATAGGAATGGTTCCACAGTTCTCCCTTCCACAACTGGTTTCTTATTTCCGGAAAACGTTCGAATAATTTTCTGCCGGTGATCCCCTTCAGATACTTGACAATTGCTGTTATTGACAGCTTTGGTGGAGCCGATACAAAGCAATGGACATGATCTCCTTCACCGCATTCAAACAAATGAACGGTAAAGCCTTTATCGTCAGCTATCTGCTGCACCAGTTCCTGCAGATATTCCTCAACTTCCGGGCTTAATATCTTCCGTCTGTATTTCACCGACCATACCATATGGTAGTTAATATTGCACACACAGGTTCTGTAATGTATTAGATTTTATTTCATGCATATAGTATATCATACCCAGCAAAAACATGCAATAAGGAATCGAAAATATGTTCGATTCCTTATTGCATGTTCCAGCATTGATGTCATAAAACTTAAATGACTTAAATGTGAATAGTAAAAAATCTCATTATACTAGTTATGATGTGCAGATATGCACAATCCTGCGCTTTCATCTCGGTAATTGAATTACCGAGGATTCCCGCTTATTGTCCTAAAGCCGCTGCAACTTCATCAAAATTAATAGCAGTATGTAGAAATAAGCCTGCATTACTCATCGGTTATCATTCCCTTCCGCATACAGGTAAACAGGTATGCCATAAATGCTTCTTTTGTCTCTTTTTTCTTTCGTCGGCTGCAGAAAAGGCAGGAGCCGTTTTTTAAACGGACAGAGCCATCCTCCTCCACAGAGATCACCTGCGAAAAATTGAGGAGGAGACTGCGGCCGCTCATATAAAAACGTCCGCCCTTTGGCAGCAGCGCCATTAGATCCGAAAAAGAGAGGCGCGTGGCAACGTCCCCCTTTAACGTGTGGATGATCAGGCGGTGATTCTGCGTTTCCGCGTATAAAAAATCATCCAGAAGAATCCGCTGGCAGGATGACTGCCCCTGTCCAAGGACAGCCTGAATCTCAATATAAGCCGGTTCGGCCCGAAAAGTGCGGATCTCATTGAGACACCAGGCCAGTGTGTCCGCATCCACCGGCTTTAAGAGATAGTCAAGCGGATGTACCCGGTATCCCTCAAGGGAATAGTCCCGCTCATTGCTCACAAAGATAAGAGGTATCCGCGCGGCAACAGCTCGAAGCTTTTCGGCTGTTTCAAGCCCGTTTAGGCCGTTTTTTGCAAGCATAATATCCATAAATACGGCGTTGAAAAGACCGGGGCGGAAAGCCTCTAAAAAGGACTCGCCGCTCTCATAGTAGGTAAAATCAGCCATTTCTCCATATTTCTCGAAATTCTTCTGTATTAAATCGATCAGATGCTTCTGATCGAAAACGCAATCTTCCACAATAGCAATATGCATCATCACTGCAGCACTCCCTTCACCACGATGCTTCTGAACCAATTAGGTCGAGGTTTGACCATTTGCGTCGAGGTGGTTTTCAGAAAAACACGTAATTGATATACTATTAGTATAGAAGATTATGCGAAAAATGTAAATATTGCGGGAACTTGATGTTTATCTCAGTCGAGAAGACTTCCACCGCTTTTTGGTGATAGTAATAGCAAATTTGTCTCAATGGGAGGAAAATGGTATGAGAAAAAAATCGAAACGAATTTTAGCAGCTGCATTGTCAGCTATATTAATATGGAACACATGTGAATGGCAGCCGCAGGCGTTGGCGGCCGGTTCGATGCAGCGGATCGGGGCTGAAACGGAGGCAGATGATACTGCGGAAACAGCAGAAAAAGAAGCTGCATTAAAAAAATCTGCATTAAAAGCCTCTCCGTCGGATGCTTCTCCGTCGAATGCGGAAGTAAGAGATAACCGCGGCGAGTCAGGTGCAAACGGAGCACCAAACGGCACAGCAACAGGAGCAGAGACAAAAGCAGAGATAGAGGCGTTTCTGGAGCTGGATGAGGCCATTGCAGTGCAGAAGCTCTCTCTGGGGGCCAAAGAAAGCGATATCGTTCTTCCGGATACTCTGGAGGTTCGGATGAAGCAGGAAACTTTAGAGGATGCTCAAAAAGCAGAAGGCGAGCAGCAGATAGATGCGGAAGCTGACACCGAAAAAGAAAACTCGGAGACGGAAGCAGATGAGGATATCAGCAGGATTTCCGGCGTGACATGGAAGCTGGATATCAATGAGAGCGACTATCCGGAATTTCACGGCGGGATCTCCCCACAGGATTATTTTGAAGAATTTGACGAGGACGGAGAGCCTATCGAAACCTCCGATAAGACCTGGGCAGGCTATCGTGAGGCAAACCAGGACTACAACGGCTGTGCCTATGTCTACACACCGGTTCTGCCGGAGGAATATCCGGTGGGAGAGGAGGCAGAGCTGCCGGAAATCTGTGTTCTCGTAGGAGAGATGCAGCTGATGACTCTGGCAGGAGGGGAGTATGATCTGAATAATAACTATCTGAACATTAACAGCGATAACCGAAATGACTTTAATGGAAAAACCATAACCGGCAGCTATTGCCCGAGCACCCAGCCGAGGGATTATTTAGACATTAAGGGCGGTATCACAATTGATAATGTTACGGTCGATCTGACCATTAAAGATGTAACGATCAAATCCGGTGGCGACGGTGCCAGAGGATGGGATCTGGCTGGTATTTACCTGAAAGGCAATGCCCAGCTGAATCTGACCTTAGAGGGAGACAATACACTTTTGGGGCTGGAGCATGGAGCCGGAATTGAGGTGGAAAAAGGGGCAACACTGGTTATTACGGAGCAGAGTAACGGAAGCCTGAAGGCAGTGGGAGGTGCCTATGGGGCCGCCGGTATCGGAGGAAGTGCCGGATCAACAGGTTACGAAGGTACAAATGAGAACTATAGGACAGGAAGGATTATAATCAAGGGTGGAAACATTGAAGCTAAAGGTGGAGCTTATTGGGTTTCCTATTCGAGGGATTATCATGGAGGAGCCGGAATCGGAACCGGTCGGTATGGAATCGGCGGAACCATTGAAATACTGGGTGGAACGATAACCGCAGAAGGAGGAAAGCAGACAGGAGCCGGAATCGGAGGCGGAGCTGGTGGAGGTGTAGACACGATCGTGATCGGCGGGACGAAAGGCGAAGCTCCCAATATAGCCGTATCTTCTTATAATAATGGCGAATCAGGATATCTGGGAGCTGCCATCGGCACCGGATGGAATGGAGTGAGTGGTTTACAATTATCCTGTGGCGATATCCGGACATTAAGTGGATCTGTGGAGGTAACGGGAGGAAATATTGGTTATGGAGTGTTACTGCCTGTTGATGGAAATAGCATGGAAGGCGGCAGTATCACTATTTCCGAGGAGGTGCAGCTGAAGCTGCCGCTTGAAAGCAAAATTGAGCCCCGGGGAGAATGCACCTACGGGAAAAAAACATTCCGGATCACCGCTTATGATAACCAGCTATCAGGTGGAACCTATCAGGCTGACATATCCCTGTATCGGGAGAATGATACAGAAAGAACAAACCCGGTTTATCAGACAAAGGCAGAAATGACCGTCTCCGGATTCATGGGAACGATACCGGATATAACCCAGTGGATAGGCCATTCCGGAAATATGCAGATGGTTGTAGAGCTGACGCCTTCCGGTGGTGGGACAGGTAAGACGATGGAGGGAATGGTTGTTCTGAACAAGGGAAAGGATGAAACCATCTCCGTCACACTTGGAGAAACCGCCTACCAGAAGACAATGGATCTGACCATCCATGATGGCCGTTTGAGGGATGGTAAGAAATATACCCTGACAGCTCAGATCGGGAAAGAAGCAAGCGAAGGCGGCACTGCACCGGATGTAGTAATCTATTCATCTAAAAAAGCTTCCGGTTATCAGCTAAAGACGGATAAAGTCAGCTGGTATACGCCTCTGTCCGGAGAGGTTCCGGTATCGGTTCAGGTACAGGAAGAAGGAGGGGAAGGAGAAAGTAATAGCTTTACAGTAACAGGAACCCTCACGATGAAGTCAGAGGAGGAAACGAAGCTTTCCCTCACCATCGGAGAATCCCTGTATCCTGTCCGGTTCCACTTCTATTCATCAAAGGTGCAGGCGGCAGCAAATGTATCCCTGACAGCCGGACGGCTGGCTGGAGCTGCTTCAGAAGCTCCGGTGGAATTAAAGCAGGACAAAGGCCAGTTTGCCTTTGACGGGAAGCTGACAATTGATGCAGAAGCAGGCAATCATGCATATGCTCTGGCATATCTTCCGGCCGGAAATTACCGGTTTGTGATAAATACAGGTATTGCAGGTTTGGGCAGCTCCGGTGGAAGCTTTACTCTGGACAGCGAAACGGTAAAGGCTGAGGCTGCCGGAACGGATATTACCATATTAAATGAGGCAGAGGCACTGGAGGGAGAGCTGGATCTTTCCCTTGGAAATATATCTTTTTCCGAGGCAGATGGTAAGCTGACAATTTTATATTCTAAAACAGATGGTTCCGGCCAAGTGGTTACAGATAAGCTAATAGACCAGTCCTATGATAAATGCTATCGGATCACTTCATCTGAGCTGGTAAAGAATTATCATCTCTCTGTGAATACCCCAGCTTCCGAGGAATTAAAGCTCGTATTAAAAAACCTTACGATTACACCGGCAGAGGCTATCGCACCGATTCAGATAAACGGAGAATCCCATGTGACTACCTATCTGGAAGGGGAAAACAAGATTTCGATTAATAAATCAGCATCTTCATCAAGGTTCACTGTTTCACCTGCCGGCATCAGTGTGGCGAAGGATGCAAAGCTTACGATTGACAGTGAGCCGGGACAGCCGGGCTCCATAGAGGTGCTCAATAATACAACGGTAGACAAGACTGGTGCAGCAATTGGAGGAAATGGAGAGCAGGATGCAGGAATTATTCACATCAAGGGGGGAACTGTAACTGCAACTTCCGCTTCTGGTTCTGACGGAGCTGCTATCGGTGCTTCGTCAGAAAAAAATGTAAAAGAAATACGGATCAGCGGAGGAGTTGTAACTGCAAAAAGTAGTGATGGTGCCGGAATCGGAACAGGAAGTGCTACGAAGGATAGAACCGGTAAAATCGTGATAGAAGGCGGAACGGTGAATGCAAGCTCGTGGAAGGGTGCCGGAATTGGAAGCGGTTCTGGATATGCCGCTGGAAGCCCAGCGATAATTGCTGAGATTGAGATTCATGGCGGAATGATTACAGCCTATTCTTATTCTGGAGCCTGCATCGGAAGTGGTAGAGACAGTTCATCGAGAGTGCTGATTGACGGCGGCACAATATGCTTAGATAATAAAGACGCATGGAGTAGGAACGCTGCTCATATTGGAAAGGGGGAAGAGAACTCTACATGGGCACCAACCGATGTGAAGATTACGGGTGGAACGATCCATCTGATCAATGCGGGTGCATATATAAAAAGCCCTATGATTTATGGCTGGGAACAGGCTGCAGATGGAACACGGCAGAAGAATACACCAAAAGATGGGAACGGTAACCCGGTTTATTACACCACTGCGGATCTGACCGGTATCTATGAGAATAACGTACTGGTTGAAAAAGCAGATATTGAAGGAAGCTCCTACGGCTTTAAGGATGTCCGGACAGATTCCAGCGGAAAGCTCTATATGTACCTTCCGGCTTCGGAGACAGTGAAAGCCTCCTTTGGCGGTGTGGAATTTACCGGAAAGGTTGAGGCAGGTAAGGATGAGAATGTATTGGAGCGTGAACAGACCGCTATTGATTATCAAAGGGAAGTCCTGAAAAATATGGCTCTGTATGATCTCGAATATGCGGAATCTCAGAATGCCACAACCTGGACAAGAATCTCGGCAGGCGACGAGGCTTCTCTGACGGAAATTCTGGACAATCAGCCGGTGAGTGCGACAGAGATTACTCTGTATGTGCGAAAGGCGGCTACAGGTTCCACCACAGAAGGTGAAGCAGTCGAGATAAAGATTCCGGCAAGACCGGCAAAACCGGCCCAGATACAGGGAACAGATGTAACGAAAGACAGCTACTCCATCAGGGTAAAGGGACAGGGCGTTTCCGGTTGTGAGTACGGAATTTCAGAATCTGCGGATGGTGAGCTTCAGTGGCAGACGGGGAAGACGTTTACGTCGCCGAAGCCAGCTCACACCTATTATATAACCCTTCGTGTGAAAGCAACAGAAAACAGTTTTGCATCGAAGCCAGCGGATCGTTTGGAAGTGACAACACCGGATGCATTACTGATCGACGGTCCCGCCGGCAAAGTTTCTTTTGAAACGACGGGAACCTATGGACAGACACTTGATCAGATTCCGGTACAGTTGGCAGAGGGATTTCAGGTTGTTAATTATAGTAGATCACCGGTTTCTGGAACATGGAGCTTCAGTGCGTATCAGAAAGGAACGCCCGCTTCATCCATTTATCCGGAGGTAAAGGGAACAACTGCATATCAGGTAGAATTTATACCGACTGAAACATCAGAAGGGCAGTATGGAGAAACTTTGACCCAAAGTGTGACTCCGGAGATATCTCCGAAAGAGTTGACCGCAGTTATTACGACGCCTATTGAAAAAGACTATGACGGAAGTACCGATATCGCGTTAGAGGCGACGGTGAAGATAGGTGCTTCGGGTCAGATGTATACCATCAGTGGCCTGAAAGGAAGCTTTGAAGATGCCAATGCTGGAACTGGTAAGACGATAACCATTGATTCCTCAGAGGCAAGGGTTGAGACGGGTGAGAGTGCAGTGAATCTGCAGAATTACCTTATCACATATCCAGCTCAGACCGGAACTATCCATCGGATACCGGGTTCGGTTTCAATCGATCCGCAAGCATGGACCGGAGAAAAAACCTATGGAGATGACAGCTTTTCCTTGACAGGTGTGAAGAAAGTGGGAGATGGAGCTCTGAACTATACAAGTTCTGATGAAACGGTTCTCACTGTGGACGCACAGGGACAGGTGACCATCAATGGTGTCGGTTCTGCAGAGGTAAGCATCACCATGGCAAAGGGAACGAATTATCTTGGCACAAGCACACCGGCAAAGAGAACGATCACCATTGAAAAAGGAACACTCACCCTTGCCTTAACGGCTGTGAACCGGAGTACCGGAGCGCAGCAGCCGGAAGGGATTCTCGGAACCTACGAGGATGATTTTGATATCATTGCAAGTATTCAGGGAGCGTATGGTGACAAGCTGCAGGGTAAGATCCGCTTCTATGACAATGGAAATCAGGTTCCGGATACGATCCCTGTAGGGGAAGCTGGAACTGCGGTTCTCAACCTGACGAAGCCGGGAGTCGCATCCGTAGGAACGCACCGGATGACAGCCGAGTTTGATTTTGACACTTACGATGTGTGGGCGGACAAATACAACACGCCTGCTCCGGCTGCGCATACCTTCGCGATCGGAAAGGTGGCTGCACCGCAGATCACCTGGCCGACGGCAGCGTCGGTGAAGGCGGGAAGTCCTCTGAGTGATTCTGCCTTATCAGGAGGAAGCACCGAATACGGAAGCTTTGCCTGGAAGAATCCGGCCTTAACGGCACAGGCGGGCACCCATAGCTACGAGGTGGTATTTACACCGAATGAATGGGCATCCGCTCGTTATGAGATCGCAGCGATGACCGGTACGGCAGAAGTGACAGCAACGGAAGAAAAGCCGGGCGAAACGGAAAAACCGGGCGAAACAGGCAAACCGGGCGAAACGGAAAAGCCGGGTGAAACGGAAAAGCCGGGCGAAACGGAAAAGCCGGGTGAAACGGAAAAGCCGGGCGAAACAGAAAAGCCGGGTGAAACGGAAAAGCCGGGCGAAACAGGCAAGCCGAACGAATCGAACAGAACGGATGATTCCGATGATTCGGATGAGCCGGAAAGACCGAGTCGCAACAACCAGTCCTCCGGACAGGATAAAACCTCCGGCAGCGGTGCAGTCAGCCACGATTCAGTCAAAGGAACGATCGACAGTATAACAGGAATTATCACAGGAGAAACAAACAGCTTTGTCAATGACGGAAAGAGCCATTGGATGATGGATGAGCATGGCTGGTGGTTACGCTTTGCAGATAATACCTATCCGAAGGGAAGCGTGCGTGATTCCGGTGGTGTTTCGCATTGCTGGGAGCAGATCAACGGAAAATGGTGGGCCTTTGATGAAACGGGTTATGCCAAGACAGGCTGGTTAAGGGATGAGGATTACGGCGGCTGGTTCTATATGGATCTGGAACACGGCATGCAGACCGGCTGGGTGCTTCTCGATGGAGTCTGGTACTATTTTAACCCGATTTCCGATGGAAAGAGAGGGATTATGTACGCCGGACAAAGGACACCGGACGGATACTATGTAGATAAAAACGGTGTCTGGGACGGAAGAAACAAGCAGTAAAACGAGTTTCAAGCTGAATGTCCGTGGGACTTGGCGCGTGATTCTGGTCAGCGAAGCTGACATGCTTCTATCAGAATCACTGCGCATCTTCGCGGAGAGATGCTCTTGCACTAAGTATAGAATAATCCGGAATGGATCCGCAGGCTTTGGGAATCCTTCCGGATTTCTATTTATTTTTTTTTGTGCCAAAAAACAACAATTCGTGTGTATTTGCTTGACATGTCGCGCGGATTATTAAATAATGAAAGCAGAGCAATAGGCTGACTTTATGAGCGTACATTAAAGTGAAAAGGAATCAGAAAGGGGCGTTGTGGTAATGAAAAATACACGAAAAGCAGCTGCGGTCTGGCTGGCCATGTCGTTGGCAATATCGACAGCTTTTGGGAATACAGCATGGGGAGAGATCCGGCCGGATACAGAGAATAACCGGTGTGTCCATGTGCATACGGCAGAGTGCTACAAAGATGCAGACAAAACAGCAACTCCATCCCAGATCGGAAAGGAACCTACGGAATGTACCCACATTTGCAGCGTAGAAAGTGGCTGTATACGGGATACAGAGAAGGAAAATAATGAGAATGCCGACACGTTGGATGCTGTTGCTTCCAATACAGGCGAGGATGATTCTAAGAAAGAGCAAGCAGGAGAAAAAGCCGCAGACCGGAAGGATTCTTCTGGTAATGCAGATGAAAATAAAAACTTAAACGATGTGCCTGCTCAGAACGAGGCAGCACTTTCTGTCAGCACGCCATCCAATGCGAAAGATACCACAGCCACAGGTGGAACCGTCACACAGGTTTCACAGACGAAGATCCTGTCATGGTCATGGTTTGATCCGGAGGAAAATCTGCTTGATGGCAGACTGGAGCTCACCGGAATCACTGAGGAAGCTCAGCCATCCTTTACAGAGATCATCGAGTATTTACCATCGGCCATTATTGCCCGGGTAGAAGAAGGCAAAGACGGCGAAAACGTTGAAGATGGGGAAGAAAAGAATCTGCCAATCACCAACTGGAGCTGCCCGGAGTATGTGCAGGACGAAGAAGGCCGCTGGCCACTGGAAGGCACCTATGAGTTTAAGGCAGAACTGGAAGAGGGATATGAGCTGGCAGAGGGCGTGGATGCGCTGGTGGTGGAAGTGTCTGTGGTGGGAGACCAGACGGCGGTGATTGATGATGGATGGGATGTTTTACGTGTAAGCCCGGCTTCAGGAGAGGACTCCATAACACTTAAGTTTAATGGGACAGATTTTTGGAGTTATAATAATGGTTTTAATAATATAAAGAATCGGACAAATATAACGGTTGACTCTTTGGGACAAGGAAATGATGGTCAGTATAAATTTCGGTTAACATTAAATGATACTTCAGCAAGTAATATTACTATAGCTAGTGGAGACTGGGAAATCGTGTTAAATGGTAATAATCAGCTGGATGGGAAAGGAAAGTCTTGTGGTGGAATAGGACTTTACATTACTGGCTGGGGAACCCACGCAACAATTGTTGCAGGAACTGGAGATGCATCTCTAACTGCTAATGGCAATCAAACATCAGGTAGTGGTGATGGATCCTGCGGGATAAAGGTTGAAGCAAATTTAACAGTACAAAGTGGAAATGTTGTAGCGGTTATGAAAGCTACGGGTAAATTTAATGATGCGTCTGGAGCGATTTGTGTAACTGGAAATGGAACCTTAAATATTAATGGAGGGTCAGTTACTGCAAAAGGAAATGGAAAGTATGGTTTATATGCAACTGGAACAATTAATATGTCTGAAGGCAACTTTGAGATTACTGGAGAAAATAAGATAGCAGTGGACCATGAGCCAAATTCTAATTTTACACTTGCAGGTGGCACAATTAACATCACCTCCCCGACTGGTCATACGGGACTTAGTACAAAAGGCAACCTGACGATTAAAGGTGGGAGCATGAAAGTAAATATTCTTGAAATAGTGAATAATACTACAATGACAGTAGAAGGAGGAAGATTAGAGACTGGAGGAATAAAGATTGGAGATAATGGTAAGCTGATAAATAGAGGAGAGCTTATTGCAAATGGTAATTTTGAAGGAAATGGAACAATTGTAAATACTGGTACAATTAGTGGAAGTGGAAATGTGCCGGAAGGAAACAGAACAGATCCTGGTAAGATCACATTCACCCATCCTGCGGAGGTTCCATATAATGATGGATTGGTATTGAATGTCAAGGCTTGTGCGAATATTAAAAAGCCAGAGAATGCAGGTGCGTTGACATATGAAATTCTTAATGAAAGCACAGGAAAAGGAACTATTGATACGAATGGTCTTTTGACGGTTAAAAAGATAGGTACGTTTGTAATTCAGGTTACAACAGAAGGGACAGGAGTCTATACACCTGCAAAGCCGGTTACGATAACATTGAAGGTTACTCCGGGAACATTTCCTACTGGGTGGGACTTGAAGGTGGAAGCTGCTAAGGGTGTATATAATGGTGCAAAAGGATATCCAGCAGCTACAATCACAACAACTAATATACCAGCTGATGCGAAGTATGAATATCAACTGGCTGCAACACAGGATAGCAAGCAATTGTCAAACCAGTGGTTGTCAGAATGCCCTAAGATTATAAATGTAACGTTTGATCAGTATGTATTTGTAAAGGTAATAACGGATAATTACGAGTCGAAAGTATTTCGTTCCAAAGATCCAATAAATATTGAAAGACGTGAGTTTACGAAGGACAATGTGGCTGTAACGGTCAATCCACAAACGGTCGTTTATAATGGAAAAGTCAGAAATTCGGAAATAAAAGTAGAAGCGTTTGAAAATTGGTCAGATTCTTCTGGAAATAAAGTTGACAGCGCGGATTATACAATATTGGGTTGGACAGATAGGGATGGAAATCCAGTTAAAGAGTTAAAGGATGCTGGAACATATATCGTTCGACTGATGGGAGCTAAAAGAAATTACTGGGAAGGTGTGATGGACGCTTCATTTACAATCGAAAAGTGCAAATTAAAATCACAAATGACAGGAGGCCCGGTAGATAAAGTCTACGATGGGACTACGGATATTACAGAGGAACAGGGTGTGTTCGTTGAACTTTGGAATGATTCTGGTGTGCCTGATCTCCAGGATATTCATGCGGACCAGGTCCAATATGCATATCGGAGCGCAGATGTTGGAGAACACTATATAGATGCGACAATCATCACGTTAGCGGGTGATAAAGTGAATAATTATGAGCTGATAAACGAGACTTCATCACTGAAGGGCGTTATCAAGCCACGTGATTTCGCGTCCATGACGGTATCCGCAGCGCCGCTCACCTACAACGGCACCGAGCAGCAGCCGAAGATCAATGCTTCTGTGGAAACCGGTCTTGAAAATGTAAGCCCGGATGCAACATTTATCTACTCGAAGGACGGTGTCAATTACCAGAGTGAGATCCCAGGCTTTACATAGGCGGGAACTTATCTGGTGTATGTGAAGGCGTCCATGGCGAATTTCAATGACGCAGTCAAAACCGTTGCGGTGACGGTGACTCCGAAAGAAAGTTCATCCGGCGGTAATTCCGGAAATAATTCCGGCAATAACACGTCCGGAGGCAGCGGCTCCAATAGCGGAAGCTCCGGAAGTGGAAGCTCCAGTTCAGACGGCGGCAGCTCCGATTATGATGATCCGAACGAAAGTAGTGTTAAAGTAACCCCGGATCCGTCCAACAAGGTTACGAGAGACAGTCAGAAGGGCTACAGGAATGTGGAACAGGGCGTCATCACCGGCGCATCCAATCAGACCGTGAACGATGGCTACAGCCATTGGATGAAAGACGCCAAAGGCTGGTGGCTCCGCTTTAGTGACGGTACATGGCCAATGGCCGACCGCACCGGCGCATATCATTGGGAGAAGATCAACGGAAAATGGTGGGCCTTTGATGAAATGGGTTATGCTAAAACAGGCTGGTTAAGGGATGAGAATTACGGCGGCTGGTTCTATATGGATCCGGAACACGGCATGCAGACCGGCTGGGTGCTTCTCAATGGAGTCTGGTACTATTTTAACCCGATTTCCGATGGAAAGAGAGGGATTATGTACGCCGGACAAAGGACACCGGACGGATACTATGTAGATAAAAACGGTGTCTGGGACGGAAGAAACAAGCAGTAAAGCGAGTTTCAAGCCGAACCTCCGTGAGACTTGGCGCGTGATTCTGGTAAGAGAAGCTGACATATTCCTGCCAGAATCACTGCGCAGGAAAAAATCTGCTAAAATTAAGCTTGTTAGGCGTTTCGGTGAACGCTATAATAAAAAAGCATTAATCGGCATCGGAAACAGAAAAGCAATCGAATTGAAAGGATTCGATTGCTTTTTTAAAGTGCGCCCGGCGGCGCACGTTTCTAGCGGGTGCAAGTCCCGAATCCGCCCGGTAGTGGGAAGGATATAGCC
>NZ_WQPW01000048.1:0-33309 GCF_018785465.1 Clostridium sp. MCC328 | reverse complement strand
ATTGAGAGTTCCTCCTTATTCTCTTTTATTATACATGAATTCCTTGAGAATAAGGTGTCAACTTTATTTATACAACATCACATGCATGGTGCAGTGCCCGACTGGCGCATTTACGATACAACCCAATGGAAAAATCTTTGTACGTGAATCGTTGTGCACCCATTGCTCTAATTGCTTGACTTTTTCGGAAAAGAGTTGCATGCTCGCAAAGTCGTTAAGCACAACGGGAGGTAATTCTATGGATATGAAGGGCATGAATCCGTATCAGCATTTTGGCTTTAGACAGCCGTGGCTTGAACATTACATGAGCGATGGAACGGAGTGTTTTTCTCAAGGAGTTTTGGGAAATCGACAATATGAAGCTTTAAAGGTTTGGCTTAGAGAAGCCAATCTTTTGGTTGTTAATAAAGATAAGACGATGGAACAGACAGCACTATTTAAAAAGCTGGAACAGTTCGGGCCTTATAATCCTTTTACATGGGCAATCATATGGGCAAACCTTGCTTATAATTCCGTCATTTCTCATTGGTATTGTTTAAATACCGAGCCCGGCGAAACTTATGAAAAAGCAGATTTGGTGACGATGATTGGAGAAAATTACTCGAAGTCAACTCGTGAAAATGCAATTACTGCATTGGCAGAGACCCTTCGTCTATCTCCGATTGGGTCTGCATTAAATCAAGGCATTCCTATTGAGCTGAGTAAGAACACATATTCGTATTATCGTGATGGCTGGACAACTCCGGATGCTGTGGCACTGCTGTATAGCCTTTACCTCTATGCCGAGCATACCGGACGGTACGCCTTTACTTTGACCGAGCTTATTAGGGTGCATGATACTCCTGATGCTCCCGGTGTCAGCCCAGCGGACATTTACGGACTGGATAACAAAAAGCTCAGAGAATGCATACAGGGCCTTGCGCTGACCTTCCCGGAATACATCCGCGTTTCCTTCATCAATGACCTGGACAACATTGTTCTTGAAAATAAACATACCTCATTAGACATACTCGACTTGGCGGAGGTTTAAAGATCATGGCAATGAAGAAGTATAACGAATATTTACAAGTAAATCCCTCCTTTGAATCTGTTGTGGATATTGCCGCCGATAGTCGCAATAAGAATCTCTGGCGGGAGTATATTGTTGGCGATGACATGGAAAAGCTGATGGACTTTCTCTGTCAGACGCTTGGATATGAAACGCCGGACGCGCGCCGCAGCCTGTGGGTACACGGTTCTTACGGCACCGGTAAAAGTTATGCCGCCATCTTCGTCAAGCACCTGCTGGAGGAAAAGAAAGATACGATTGACATATTCCTTCAGAATAGTCAGAGGCTTTCCAAGTATAGGAACCGCTTCCTGAATTGCCGCAAGAATGGCGACTACCTCGTCATCTGGAAAACCGGCTGCACGGGTATCCGTACTGGTGACCAGCTGCTAGTTGAAGCGGAGTTCGCCATTCGTGAAGCATTGGTTCAGAAATTTGGCGATAGAGCTGATTTGGGGGTGGCCTCGCTTCAGGATGGTGTGAAGGCACAGCTGCACAATAGGAATATCAACTGGGAACATGTACTGGATTCTACCATACTTGGTGAGGATTACGGCGATGTAGAAGAGCTGATTGCAGCTGTTGAGCGCGGCGATTTGAAGGCAACCAAGGCTGTCGCTGAGGTGATTCGCGCTAATCATTGGGGACTCATCAATAATGTAGAGACCTTCAAAAAATGGGTTGAGGAAATTATTGTAGCCAATCATCTCGAAAAAAGTGGTATTTTTTTTATCTGGGATGAATTTACTGATTATCTACGTCACAGCGATGACCAGGTGGTAATGCAGCAGATTTCGGAATTCTGCAAAGAGCAGCCGCTCTTTATGTGCTTCATCGTGCATAAGGATTCTAGCTGGGTAGATGTAATGGGCAACGCAACCTATCAGCAGATCACCCATCGCTTCCACGAGGTAGAGTTCCACGTCTCAGCTGATGCTGCGTATGACCTGATTGCAGGCTCTATCAGCATCCGAAATGGAATGGATGAGTATTGGAAAGAGGCGCGCAAAGACCCAGTACATAACATCAAAAAGTTTTTACCGGATATTGCGGGCCTGGACGATAAAATCAGCGAAAAAATCAATGAGCTGTGCCCGATGCATCCAATGACGGTACGTCTGCTTTCCAGTGTTGCGGAAAACTTCGCCGCAGCGCAGCGCACCATGTTCCGTTTTATGAAGGACTCTTCCAACGAAACACAGGGCTTCCTCGGGTACATCACGAAATATGGCCCCCAGGATCAGGCGTGTTGGCTGACTCCGGATTGGCTTTGGGACTATTTCTTTACGCGTGAAAGTGACTTCCATGATAAGGAGACCAAAGCTCCGGAGTATATCCGACACTACGAAGAGAACCGCCATCTCGTTGAGAACGATGAAAATGCGCATCGAGTATTTAAAATTGCCATGCTCCTTATGGCGGTCATGTCGACCACAAAGGGACTGTACACCACAAGGAGAACAAGTAATGGCGTTGCCGCAACTGTGGAATGCCTCGAAAACTGCTTGAGCGGCGTTTTGAGTAAATCTCAGGTGGATGACTATCTTGCCACCTTTGAAGATACGAAGATTCTGCTCTGCGATGAACAGGCCAACGGTGTAAAGCGTCTGCAAATGCCGTTCAAAATGGCGGGCGGCGACGATTTTGCCATTCGTTATGAGCAAAACGATAAAAAATACACGCGTTATCAAATGTTTGCCAAGGACGGAAAACTGACTGTTCCGTTTGAAAAGCTGGCATGGGATGAGAATGATGCCACCTTCCGCAGAATGAAGATCGTTGTCTGCTGCGCAGAGAAGGCTTCTTTGGATAAACGTATCAAGGAAGTTACTGATGATTTGGATAAGTATCCCTATAAGCTTGGCCTTGTATATGTCACTGTGGTTGATGATGCACAGGCAATTTCTATTCAGCATGATTTGGAAACTCGCGCACAGCAATCAGGAGAAAACCGCCTGATTATTGTGCTTGTCCGCTCTCCATTCACGGACGATATGCGCAAGAAGTGGCTTACCTCCCTAACAAAAGCTGATATGGCTCGTGACAGCGGTCACACCGCTGATGCTGGTCGATATGATACAGAAACCGCTACCATCATTCAACGTTGGGTGGGCTCTGCTACCAGTGGCGGCAAAATGCTTGCTTGGTGCGGTGAGAAGCAGTGGAACAACCTCTTCGGCGTTGCCCAGCTCCGCAAGACGATTCAAACCGCTGTTTTGGAGGATATTTTCCCGTATGCCCCGGAAAGCGTTGTGATCACAAACACTGCGTATAAGAGCTGCAACGATAGTGCTCCCCTTGCCGGTATACAGCGTGAAACAAGGAATGCGCAGCTTTTCAGCGTTCTGGCTGGTATCAAGCAGTTGGGCATTATCGATGCAACGACAATTCAGGAGATTGAAGGAATAACCGGAAGCAGAGCAGCCAATACCGTAAGTGCTCTGGCTAAATTTCTCCGAGAAAAGATGGAATCCGGACGAAAAGTCGTTCTGGGTGATGTATGGGCAGAATTACAGCAGCCTCCTTTTGGCTTCTATAATACGATTGCATGCGGTGTCCTTCTTGGCTTTGTATTTAGCTGCTATAAGGACAGCGCATATAGCTGGACGGATAGTTCCCAAGGCACCTTTGTACTGAATGAATCCAATTTGAAAACGCTCGTGCTCAATACCTGCAAGGGAAATATGACTACGGACTACCTGTCCGCCGGCTCTGTTACCTGGCAGAATTTCCGTAATTATATCAAGAAAATTTTTAAGTTAGATGATGGACAGACCGCTAATGAAACGGAGGGTATGCGTTCTGTTCGTGAGCGTATTACGCAGACTGGAGCACCCTTCTGGTGTTTGAAGTATCTGTCCGAAACAGAACTTGGCGGTATCGAAATGAAGGAAGCAGCTGGCAAGATTATTGACAACATGCAGGTATTCATTTCGCAGGAAGGTAATACCGATGAAGCGATGTCCAATGTCATTCAGCTTTTCAGCGGGCGAGGAAAACTTCGCGAGCGCATGACGAAGGCGTTCCAGGATAAAGCTGTCGTGTCTAAGGCTTTCAGTGCGTTTCTATTTGAAGCATCTTCAGAGCTTAAAGAAATCACAGACAAGCTTTCTGTACAGCCTGAAGGCCTGCGGGATAAGGTTTTCGGCGTGATGCAGAATGCTGTTTATACTTGGACTGAAGACCAGGTTAAGGAAAAACTTGTGGGTGTGGTATCGGAATACAGGTACTTGGACGTTTTGAATGCCACGATGCGCAATACATATAACAGTAATGAGGAAGCAATTCGAGATCTTAAAAACGCATTTAATCATATGCGTGTTGCAATCCTCGCTATCGAGCCACTGAACTTGCCTTGGTATGATGCGCTGGTTATTCTTCACCGTGTATCACAAAAAGGCATCACGCAGATGAGCTGTGAAGAACGGGAAAACGATATTGATGTCCTGCGCACATACGGGACTCAGGCATGGGAATGCATTCGAAATGTTAAACCGGTTCTTTCCACCATTTTGGAACAGATGCAAATTGAATGTACTCCGGAAGAACTTCAGACGATTTATGAAGGTCTCAAGGATGTTTCCTGCGACGCAACGGCAAATCAGTTTGAGAAAGATTTGAAGCAGCAAACAGGCCGCATTAGTCAAAGAAGAAATCGTTCAACGCTTCTGGAACGCTGGAAAACACTTAGCAGTACGGAAAACGTAAAGACCTGGAGCAATGCGCGAGGAATACCGCTTCTCTGGGTTGTTACGAAAAATGCTTCTAAGGCCATTCGTACACTGATTGCAGTGCAAAACGATGAGCGTGCATTGGATCAGGATGTCCTTGCAGCAATCAACGTGTTGGATACGATGGATCATACGATTCTGACAGATAATGCAACTGCAGAGCAGGCGTTTATGAATGCCATCGGTGCCAATTATCGGGATGTTTTTGAAGAACAAAGAAAGGAAATCATTACCGAACTCAAGCTCAAACTTGGCAGTGATGTAAGCGCATGGGATGTTTCTGACTTGATTACGGTTCAGTCGACACTGAAAAAATATCAGGCAGAGAAAGCAAAAAAGGAGAAGCTGCAGAGCACGCAAAATCATGTTAAAGGCATGAGCGAAGATGCGCTCAAGGATAAGGTATCAGCATTTCTAAATGCGCACCCTGAATTCTGCGATGATTTTAATGGTTAAGGAGGCTAAGTATGAAGCTGCAAGAAAGCATAAGCGCTCTTAAGGCAGAAAAAACGAATAAAGTCACTTCTCGATTTCCTTGTCGTGTACTCCTGCTCCACAGCCGAGAGGACTACTGTGATGCAGTTTCAAGCCTTAGATCTCTATGCGATAGAAGCGTATCATCGGATGAGCTGTTCTCCAGCGCGGATGTTATGCCTGCATATGACAAGCTCATTGAAGAGATAAAACCCAATGAATGGGTTTGGCTTCCAGGCGTCAGTGAATATCTGCGCTTGTTTTACAAAAGCGAGCAGCGCACGGAGCGGTTTGCAAAACTGTGGCATACGATAGTTGACGCTTCCAGCACGGGAAGGATTATTATACCATTGTGGAATTGTGATTCTCTTTGGTATGATACCTCTCTCGGATTAAGCACGGATGAGCGTCAGAAGGACTTTGTATACTCCATTTCGGACTATGAGGCAGTTTCTGAGCAAATGAATATAACGGTATTCTCTTCTGCTTTTGAGGAGTATATCAATCAGTTGAGTGGGAAATACACGCTGATTTTTGGCTTACGCGAATGGTATGACCGCATGTTGAGTGAAACACAGATCCCAACGGATTACTATCTTCTTACGAAACAGGCTAGATCTGTGTCGCAGGCTATGGGAGATATAACAATCCGTCCAATCAAAACCACTTATGAGTTTATTCGTGAAAACCTGCAGGACGGGTTTGAATTGAAGGAAGAAGTGTGCTCTGAGGAGATGCTCAGCGAACTTTTTGATGAGTCGCTAAAGAATAGTTCTATTCGGGATGCTATACTTCATCGGTTCAATATTGTCACGTTTGATGGAGTTGCTGTTATGGCCAAATGGTCTGGTTTTTCTAAGGGCAAGCAGCAGTTGCTGAGACTGTGGTATCGATTAAACCCAGACAACAGTTACCTGTGCCATTGCTTTGAAAAATATGGATTGAGAGAGATTGAGGAACATATTCTGCTGGATATATTTGATGTGATGCAGTTTCATAACGAGTGGGTCGCAGAATACCAGCAGTTGATCAAGGGATTAAATCTCAAGAAAAATGAAATCTATTTTGAAAAATTGAGTATCATACCAACTTATGAAGAAAGATTGGCATTTCTCACCGGTGATACGCGCGAAGAACGTATCTATATTCTTCGCATGGTTGGACAATGGCTCAAGCAAGACGCTGCACAGGTGTGTGCTTCCAAGACGTTAAAATTACGATATCCTCTGTTGCAAGCTTATTTAGGCCTGATGCCAGACGAATTAGGCTCAGTCTACAACGAATACATTTCTGAGTACAAGGCGCATAAGCTTGCCAATACGCTGCCAGAATCAGATGAGCGTTTCTTCAGAGGGATTGAGCCAGATTCCCTCCCATTCCGCTATTCAGTAATCAATCAGAAGATTACTGATAGCACCGTAATGCTATGGATTGACGGATTAGGCTTTGAATATTTGTCATTGCTCTTAGACAAGCTTGCTCAGAGCGAAGATGGGACGGTTGTTTCCTGTACATTAACTCAGGCGTTATTGCCTACGGAAACAGAGTTTAATGAACAATGGAAGCAAATGAGTGTGCCATATGAAAAGCTCAATAAACTGGATAAGCTGGCACATAAGGGAGTAGTGGACGAACCGGATTATTACACATGCATCGAGGAACAGATTGCCTTTTTCAACAGGGTGTCGGATAAAGTCAATGAGCTGCTAAAAAATTATCAGCGTGTAATTATTACGGGTGATCACGGAGCCAGCCGATTGGCTGCCAGGTTCTTCCATACGCGAAAGGGATTGCCTGTTTTTAAAGATGCGACACCTCTTAGTCACGGTAGGTATTGCAGCATTAAAACGAAGCCGGTTGGCGTTTATGAAGACTTGAAAGAGACAACAGATTCATCTGGGCAGCATTATCTGGTATTTACTTCATATAATCATTTTTCTCTCAGTGGATTTGCTGCTGGAAAAGACGATGATAATGTGATTTATGGTGAAGTGCATGGAGGTGCTTCTCCCGAAGAGATGATTGTTCCTGTAGTGGTTTTCGACAGCAAAGTCAGTTTGCCATTAAATGTGAAATGGTCCTATGATAAATCAGAAGCAAAATTAAAAAGAAAAGTTGCGAAAGCTGCGATAGAATTCAGTAAAGAAATTAAAACGCTCGAGGTAAAGGCAGGTACAGTTGAGGCAGAGGTTTGCGACACTGGAGACGGGAAAACATGGACTCTCTCCTTTGAAAAAATCACGCCTGGAGCCTACAACCTTATCATAGTAGCTGATGGGAAGATAGTGAACATTGATAAGCCTCTCACAGTAATACCTGCGTTAGGCGGTGGGGGAGATTTTTAATGGCGAAAAAAAAGACATGCTGTGAGTGTGGAAAGCCGTTGACAAAAGATGAGGTTGCACTCACAAGAAAACTTACGGATGTTGATACAGACGAATTCTACTGCCTTACTTGCTTTGCAGAATATCTCGGCTGTGAAACAGAAGACCTAAAAGTGAAAATCAGTGAATTCAAAGAACAAGGATGCACGCTGTTCCTCTAAGGAGTTTTGAAATGTTAGAGAATAAAATTCGTGAAGTCTTTGCGGACATGGTTGTTCTCAAAGACCCTCAAAGAAGTGAATATTTCTCCAAACTCAGCATTCCTTCGTATATGCGAGACTGGCTTGTTATGAGATTCTCTGACGAAGACGGGACGATTGATTATGATTCGGTTAAGCGATATATCAACAAATACATTCCGTCCAGAGAAGATTACGAGCAATTCAAGTTCAGAATGGTGAATGGAGAAAATGTTCAATTTCTGGCGCGAGTACGCGTTACAGTTGATATAAAGACGGGAAAAACACAATTTGAATTGCCTGACTTTGGCGGCAATCGCAGCGGAGCCGGAGGCATCGTGAATAATGATGTCGTCGAAAAATGGCAGGACACATTACTCAAGGAAAGTGAAAACTGGGGAATCATTACGCTGTCCTGGCAGATGGAGGTTTCTAGGTCGAAACCTAAGGGATTTATTGCGATGGTTGACTACAAGCCGTTCTGCCCTTATGCCATTGATCTGGACGATTTTAAAGAGTACAGAGCCGAGTTCAATATTCATGAATGGATCGATGTAATCCTGACAGCCATTGATTATAATCCTGCCGGTTATGTGGATGAGAACGGTGAAGAGAGTGAAAAGAAGAAACTGTTTTTCCTGCGCCGCTTGTTGCCGTTCGTCGAAAAGCGCGTGAATTTGATCGAACTGGCTCCCAAAGGAACAGGTAAAAGTTATGTGTTCGAGAAAATAAGCAAACGAGGATGGCTAATCAGTGGTGGCACAGTATCACGCGCCTCACTGATCTATGATAACGCAAAGAAAACAGGGGGCTTACTGACACGTTTTGATTATGTGGGCTTTGATGAAGTGCAATCTATAACCTTCGAGCAGCCAGGGCAGATCCAGCAAGCCTTAAAACATTACATGGAATTCGGCGAAATAAAAGGCTTCGATGCTCAGACACCAGCAGATGCTGGCGTAATTGTTCTCGGCAATATTGACGCAAGCCGATTTGACATCAATTGTAACATGGTTGAGCATATCAGCAGCGTCTTTGGCGAGTCTGCTACGCTCGATAGGTTCCATGGCTTTATACCCGGATGGGAAATACCAAGAATGAATTCCTCCATGATTGCCAATGGATGGGCAATTAACACAGAGTATTTTGCGGAAGTAATGCATGCACTTAGAGAGGATTTAACTCAAAGTTCTCTTGTAGATGAATGCCTTGATGTGCCCAAAGGAGCCGATCAGCGAGATCTGACTGCAATCAAGCGTCTTTGCACAGCATTCGTAAAGCTTCTTTATCCTCATGCAAAGTCAAAAGAAGACATCGATCCGCAAGAGTTCATTGAGTATTGTCTTGAACCCGCAAAGGAAATGCGAGCAGTTATCAAGAAGCAGCTTTGTATCATTGATCCGAAAGAGTTCAATGTTCCCGGGAAAAACTCTATACCCGATATTCAGTACAACTATTGAGGTACTACCATGAAGCATTTTATCTACGCAGACAACGCAGCAACGACAAAGCTGGATATTGATGCTTTTGAGGCAATGAAGCCATTCCTGTTGGAGGATTATGGCAATGCTTCGCAGCCTTATACTCTTGCGCGTAAGCCGAAAAGAGCTCTTGCAGAAGCAAGAGCGGTGATTGCAGACTGTATTGGTGCCCTGCCGGAGGAGATTTTTTTTACCTCCGGTGGTACAGAAAGCGATAACTGGGCTATAAAAGGCGTTGTAGAGCCAGGGGAAAAGCATCTGACAATTACATCTCAAATTGAGCATCATGCGGTACTCAATACTTGTGGTACACTGGAACGCTTTGGCTATCCCGTTATTTATCTGCCTGTTAATGCATGCGGTACAGTAACTCCTGAAGTGCTTGAAAAGACCATTACACAACAAACGAGATTGGTCTCTGTAATGCTCGTAAATAACGAAGTCGGTACAGTTGAACCGATTAAAGAACTGGCTGACGTTGCTCATGCGCATGCAGCACTATTTCATACAGATGCAGTTCAGGCAGTTGGTCATATTCCGATTGATGTAAATAAGCTAGGCGTTGATATGCTGTCAGCCTCAGCTCATAAGTTTAATGGACCTAAGGGAATTGGTTTCCTGTATGTCCGTAAGGGCACAAGCATTTCTCCTTATGTTGATGGTGGTGCGCAGGAACTCGGAATGCGTGGTGGTACGGAAAATGTTGCGAGTATCGTTGGTATGGCAACGGCACTTAAGAAGAACTGCGATGAGATGCAGCAAACTACAAATAGACTATATATCTTGGAGCGTAATTTCATTGATACGCTTTGCGCGACAGGTGTTGATTTTATAAGGAATGGTGCAGAAAACCGTGCTCCGGGAAACATCAACATCTCTATTCGTGGCGCAAGCGGAGAAATGTTGCTTCATCGACTGGATTTGAAAGGAATATCTATTTCGACCGGTTCGGCATGCGACTCAGTAAAAACACAGGTTTCACATGTCATAAAGGCAATAGGTGTTCCGCAAGAATATGCGGAAGGCACCATTCGCGTTAGCTTTGGGCGAGATAACAATGTGGAAGATGCATCTGAGGTCGCGAAGGCAATCATCAGCGTGATTTCTTTAAAGTAAAGAGAATGTTAACTACTATAATCAAATCCATGAGGTAGAAGGATGGAATACGAATGGAATGGGCCGACGGAAAGAATCGTTGCGATTGGGTGAATCTGTAGAATGAACGTATATACGTTATTGCGCACATAGGCATACACATAGCTGCGAATTCTGTGGAAATGGAGGATGCAGTGGGAAGTGCAACATAGATTGACTTCGCTTGCAATGTGGAATGACACGACAAGAATTATTTACATGGATACGCCAGCAGTACGGCACAGAGCCGGAATACCCCTGGCATGACTGGAATGCTGTGCTGCGGCACAACGACAATAATAAATGGTATGGTGTGGTTCTGGAAGTATCTGCTGATAAGTTGGGATTGCCGGAGGCAGACATCATTGATGTCCTTAATGTGAAAAGCGATCCGCTGCTGATCGGCTCTCTTCGTGGGCAGGATGGCTATTTTCCGGCCTATCACATGAACAAGGAAAAGTGGCTCAGTATTCAGCTCGGCAAACCGGAGCTGGATGATGCCATCAAGGACCTGCTTTCTTTGAGCCATGAGCTGACAGCACCGAAAAAGCGCAACCCAAAATCATCAGCAAAAAATCTGGGAAATTCCGCAAATGGCAAAGAAAAAGAAAATGACGAAGGCTGAGCGAAAGGAAGCACGCCTCCGAAAAGGTAAGCAGTGGCTGCTCACCTATACCGGCTCACTGAAAAAGATGAACAAGCATTACTGGGAACGCTTTCATATGGATGCTGTGACTGCCGCTAAAGATTTGCAGGAGCTTGGGGTCAATTATACACAGGAGCAGCTTGACCAGATTAAACAGGCTGAAGAACAGCGGCTTCGGCAGTGGAGAATAGAGCTGGAAGCGAAAGAACGGGAACGGCTGGCAGAACTATATGAGGACTGCGATGATCGTTTTGCCTTTATCGCTGGATACACAGATGGCGGTGCACCGTTCGGTGTGATGTGGGAAGAAGTCGGCATTGATCCGGGACTGCCATTTGAGGAAAAAGTGAAGCTCTATCACATGCAGATGTTAGGCTGATAATTGTGCAAGCACCGCCTGCACAATTCGCAATAAAAAAAAGAGGAGCCAGTCCAGGCTCCTCAAATGTACATTATTTCAAAAAGTTGCTCTTATGTTCCAGGGCGTGCAGATTATAGTCAAGTGTAGCAAGGTGCGCTACCTTCAGCGCAACCAGATTGATGTCAGTGGACATCGCACTGGCAATCTGCTCGGCTGTGTATCCATATTCATAGATGTAGCGAAGGACTTCATCGCTGTCCATCAAGATCTCCGCTGCTACGATGTTGGCTTCATATTCCGGTTTGGATTTCATGTCATAGAGCATGAACTCATGAATCGGGGTGGTTTTCGCCATATTCCGGTGAAGCTGGTCATGCCCTAATTCATGTGCGCATACGATGCGTAGCATATTTTCATCCAGACTGTTATTCAGGAAAATAAAGCGATTTCGCTTAATCACCCGGTACATTCCCTTCAGGGAACCAAAATTTTCGCAAAGCATGACATTGATACCAAGCTGCCTTGCAATTTCAAAAGGGTCTCTGGAACCGCAACGTTTTACCAGTTTCTCACCGACCCGTGAAAGCTGTTCCGCATTCATCATACCACCTCCAGTTTACAGTATAGCGAAAAGTGTGTACGATAAATATCACTGATCGGATTTTTTACGCCTCGTTTTCGGGGCGTATTTTTTATTGTTCTCTTTGGCAATCCAGTAGGCATCGGTCAGAGCTTTATAAGCTCCTTCGATGGCATCTTCGCTTAATTCGCTGCCAGCGAACATACCGGTCACTTCGGTGACCAGTTCTTCAATATCTTTCGCTGCTTTTGCGCCGCCTTTTTCATGAGCTTCTACGACATAGGTGCCGCTGCTTCCCAGCAGGTACTCGGAGCCTCGGACCTGTTACGGATGGCGTTTTTATGACAAGGATCAGGTAAAAATAGATACTTTCTGTGGTGTCTTTGATGTTTCGAGATCAGCAGCTGCTATCCGATTGGAACAACTGGGCTATCTGAACCGGAAAAAGGATTATGAATATCGTGATCCATTGGAGGTGTGGCCATGAGCAGGAATATCAGAGTATCGGAACCATCTGCGGAAATGCAGATTAAAATCATCCGGGCAAAGGATGCGGTTGCTTCGCAAAAGCCCAGAACTGTCAGGTGCCCTTATTGCCGACACAATTCAATCTCGAACTGTCCTGCATCCTCCATGTCAGCACGGATTATCCTCTGATGGGCAGCGAGCCAAGCAAAGAGGAAGTCAAAAATGATCTTCTGAGCATTATTTTGGAGCTGTCTACGATTGCGAAGAAAATCTAATCGTGCTCTGCGTTTGGAAATGACAAAATAGAGATACTATACCATTGCAAAAAAGAAGTGAGCACGATATAATATGGATAAGAAGGCAAAAGTCACCGCAATGGTGTGAAAATAGATTTTGGCTGTTTCCATAAGGAGTAGATCGGGAGGCGTTATCCTCAGTGGTTGAAAACACAGATGTGTGATGCTTGCAGCAAGCTATTTGTATAAGCCGAAAGGCCGCAGAAATGCGGCTTTTCCTAAATACATGAGTTAGCCAAACCTAACTTGTCGATGTGCGCGTCCAGGTTAGATAAATTTAACTATAAAAGGAGAGACAGCAATGCGAGAACACAAGAATTTCTGGGACAGAAATGCAGGTCTGTATGACTGCTTTATGCGAAAAGACAGGGCAGTATACGAGAAAATGTATGAGCTGATCCGTCCGGTCGTGAAAGACAAAACAGTGCTGGAGGTGGCTACCGGAACGGGACTGATCGCCAAGCACATCGTAAAAGCAGCGGCACACATCGAGGCGACGGATGCCTCTCCGGAAATGATTACAGAGGCCAAACGGGGGAATTACTCTGCGAAGCTGCATTTTTCCGTGCAGGATATGTTTTCTCTGCCATACGCGAGCAAATCATTCGATGTGGTAATCGTATCAAACGCACTGCACATTGTGCCTCAGCCAGAAAAATCATTGCGAGAGATCAAACGGGTGCTGAAGGATGACGGTGTGCTGATCGCGCCTACCTTTACGCACGCAGAAAACTCATTTCCCGGCAAGGTCAAAGCCTTTTTCATGAATCTGGCAGGCTTTCCTCTCCACAGCAAGTGGACGAGTGAAGAATACCTAAAATTTCTGCAACAGAATGATTGGACAGTGCGAAAAAGTGTTGTTCTAAAGGCCTCTTTTCCGCTGACCTATACGGAATGTGTGAAATCGGAGGTGTGATATGTCCTTCTTTGAAAACACCCGCAAGCCCGTAGGCCTTGGCGGGAAAATCATGGTCGCCATGATGAACTTCGGACACAGCGCAATGGCAGCGTGGGGTCTGCGCTTTTTACAGCCTGCCCCGGATGCCATGGTGCTGGACTGCGGCTGCGGCGGCGGGGCGAACATCAAAACGCTGTTGAAGCTGTGTCCCAAGGGCAAGGTGCAGGGCATCGACTACTCGGCTGTCAGCGTGGAAAAAGCGCGAAAAGTCAATGCAGGTGCCATTGCAGCAGGACGGTGTACCGTGCAACAGGCAAGTGTGGTAGAACTGCCGTTTGAAGCGGAGCAGTTTGATGTGGTGACCGCCTTTGAAACAGTCTACTTCTGGCCGGAACTTGCGCAGAATTTCAGAGAGGTTTATCGAGTGCTGAAGCCCGGCGGAATCTTTTTCATTTGTAACGAAGCAAACGGCGAAACAGTAAAAGACAACAGATGGACACAAATTATCAATGGCATGACCATCTACACGGATACTGCACTGAAAGAGTATCTGGAGCAAGCAGGCTTTGGCAGGGTTCAGAGTCACAAAAATAAAAAGGGATGGCTGTGTGTCACAGCACAGAAATGAGGTGCGATCATGTCGAAAAAAGCAACGGAATTTCAAAGAAAAGCAATGAGCCGGATGTACCGGGGCAAGGAGATCTTTAAGCCTTTGAACACTGGCTGGATCGATGAAAATGTCGCTTGTGTGCGAGAGTGGGTGGCAAATATCTTCTTCTACCGCAAGGGCGATACCACCATTATGATTGATGCCGGATACAACTATGACCGTCTGGCGGAGAAAATGAGCTGGCTCGGTATCGACCCGCATTCCATCCGGCACATCCTCATCACTCATCAGGACACCGACCATGTAGGTGCGGTGGAGGCGGACAGTCCGGGACTGTTTCGGGATGCTGCGCTGTATATTGGCGAGATCGAGAACCGCTATCTGACCGGCGAGGTGCGCCGCAGGGTCATTTACCACCTTTACAAGCTGCCGCAGGTGACGATCAACAATGAAAAAGTGCTGCTGCACGACGATGAGGTCATCGATATCGACGGGATCAGAATCGAGAGCTTTCTCGTTCCCGGTCATACATGGGGACACATGGTATACCTTGTGGACGGGAAATATCTCTTTACCGGCGATACTATCTGGTTCGGCGCGGACGGCGGCTACAGCTTCATTTCCTCGCTGGCGGAGGACAATAAGCTGGCTGTGCAGTCACTGGCGGAGCTGGAGCGGAAACTGCGCGCACGTGGGCTACATCCATATTTCATCACCGGTCACACGGGATGGACGGACAATTTTGCCTTTGCGTTTGCCCACAAAGACAAGCGCTGTTCACCATTCAAAAAACGAGTACACGACCCATCGGCGCCCTATGATGCCTACGACGAATCGGATGACACCGAAGAAAATGCAAAGAGCGGTTTTCTGAAAGGCGTGGGAAGATGAAGGACAGCGAATTACAAATTGACCGTAGCTGCCATGTGCTATACTCCAAAACCTGCAAGAAGGAGATACAGTCGAAAATCGCCCTGTATTACCCGGAAGCGGAGCGGGAGATGATATGGGAAAAGGTGCAGCGGCAGTATGTAGATTTCCTTTCGGACTGGCGCAAAAATCTGGGCGGGAAACGGAACTTTCACAACGGCGCAGGCGGCACCTATGACTGCATCGCTATCATGAGCTACTATGTAGTCTGCAAACCGGTTACATCCTTCCGTGAGATCGAGGAAATTGAGGAAAATCTGATCCTGCCGTCCTTCCGCAAACTGAAATTCGTGAACTGTAATAAGCCGTTCTGGAAAAAACTGATGCACATGGCGTTTCTACGGGCAAAAGCGGGCTGTGACAAGTGGCACGATTATGAAATGACGGTGGCTCCTTACGAAAAGAACAAGCCGATCTATTATGAATTTACCGCCTGTCCCGCAGCGGAATTTGCTATCAGAAACGGCCTTACAGAGATCATGCCCGCCCTGTGCAATGTGGATTTTGCAGCGATGGAGCTGCTTCACGCAAGGCTGGTGCGGACGACCACCTGCGCGAATGGCTGTAAGTGCGACTACACCATCTGCGGCGATCAGGACTCATACTTAAAGGAACATCCCGAATACCGGGACGAAAACGGATACAGGAGGAACAGGTAATGCTGTTTCAAACATACGGCGACAGGAATCATCCTGCTGTTTTGTTTTTTCATGCAATGGGCGTGACGGGGGAGAGCAGCGAACCGGTTGCGAAATATTTACAAGATCGGTATTTCTGCATTCTGCCTACCTCCACCGTGTACTGCAAAGGGCAGAAATATGTCAGCAAGGCGGACGAGGTTCGTCAAGTGGAAGCATATCTGAAATCGCAGGAAGTGGAACACCTTGAACTGGTTGTGGCTTCTTCGATCGGTGCCGATCTTGCCATGGCGTTTTTGACAAGTACGAAGCTGCCCATTGGATACGTTTTCTTCGACGGCGGGCAGTTTGCGCAAATCGGGAAAGGAACGCGCCGCGTGATGGCACCGTTTTTGTATCTGGCCATCAAGAGCCTGTATTGGTCAAAGGGCGGCACACTGAAAAAGATCCTGTGGTGTGATGATGATTCCATAAAGCCGTATTTTATAGCCGCAGGGAAAAATCTGACCTACACAAATTTGCGGCGACAGATTCTGGACAGCCTGGAGGATAAACCCTTTCCAGCACTTTCCGAAGAACTGCAAAAGCATCTCTATTTCGAGTTTGGCAGCATAGAAGATCATTTCAAATACCGTCAAGCGGTGATAGAAGCCTATCCCCGCGGCAATTACCCCGTATTTGAGGGATACGATCACATGCAATATCAGATTCGTGATCCGAAGGGCTTTGCTGAAATGCTGGCATTTATCGCTGAGCAGGACGGTATGCCGAAGCTGCCGTTTATCAGAAAGTGAGAGGACCCGATATGAAATACAAAATCGAGAAAAACACCGTGCAGGAGACGCTGATCCTCCCGCTGTATTCCCGGAAGCTGTGTACCGAGCTGTATCCGAACCTTTACCGGGACGAGACGGCGGTGCATCTGATCGACCAGATCGACTACGATTTTTCGCAGGCAGAGAAAAATTCCCGCAGCCTGATGCAGCGTTTCGGTGCGCTGGAGGTCGCCATGCGGCAGAATGACCTTGCGTGGGAGGTACGGAATTATCTGAAAACCCATCCCAGCGCAGCGGTGGTCAACCTCGGCTGCGGGCTGGACAACACTGGCAAAGCCTGCGACAACGGCAGATGTAAGATCTACAATCTGGACTTCCCGGATGTGATTGCCCTGCGGCAGCAGCTGCTACCCGCCGGGGAGCGGGAACAAAACATCCCCTGTGACCTGAAAGACCCCGCATGGTTTGACAAGATCGATGCCTCCGGCGGGGCGGTGTTTTTTGCCTCCGGGGTGTTCTATTACTTTCTGACCCAGCAGGTCAAGGCACTGGTGCAGGGAATGGCGGACGCTTTCCCCGGCGGGGTACTGGTATTTGATGCTGCCAACCGTACGGCGGTGAAGATGATCGCCAAAACGTGGCTTAGGACGGCGAAAATCAAGGATGTGGGAGCATATTTCGCGGTTTCGGATGCGAAAAGCGAGCTTTCCCCATGGGACAGCCGTTTGCAAGTATCCAGCAGGGGCTATATGATGGGCTACAACGATTTGAAAGATCCTTCTGTCAGCGGCTTTTTCCGATTTCTCGCCAAGGTCGGGGACAACGGGATGAAAATGCAGATCGTGAAGATCGGATTTGGAGGCAAGCTATGAAAATTCTGGTATATGGTGCAGGCGTTCTGGGGTGCAATCTGGCAAGAAATCTGCTGCGCGCCGGAAAGGATGTCACTCTGCTTGCGCGGGGAAACTGGGCTGCGGAGATCAAGCAGAATGGCCTGCAGATCAAGGACAAATTTTCGCTCCGCACCTCGGTCAGCCGCATTCCGGTGGTGACTGAACTTGCACCGGATGCAATGTACGATGTGATCTTTGTGGTCCTGCGCTATACACAGCTGGATTCCGCTCTGGACACGCTGCGGGCGAACCGGACGAAAAACATCGTATTTGTGGGCAACAACGTACAGACAAAAACATTGGCGGCAGCACTGCCGGAAAAGAACGTCCTGTTTGCCTTTGCGCTTTCTGCCGGGCATCGGGAGGCTGACCGGGTGGTCTCCATCGACCTGAAGAAGATCACCATCGGGCAGCTGACGGGTGCATCCTCCAATAAACAGTTGATCGGGCGCATCTTCCACGGCACAAAATATAAGGTTGTTTACGAGCCGAACATGGAGGACTATCTGCTCTGCCATGCCGCGTTTGTGATGCCTGCGGCCTTCGCCTGCTATAAGACAGACGGCGACCTGAAAAAGCTCAGGGGAGATACCGCGTACCTGAACCGTGTGCTGGATGCCAACATCGAGGGATACCGCGCCATCCGAGATGCCGGGCACACCATTCTGCCCAAGGAGGATGCAGACTTTGAAGGGGAGAAATACCGCAAGACCTGCCTGCGCTTTTTCAAGCTGATGTGCACCACCTCGCTGGGGAAACTCTGCGCCTCCGATCATGCTATGAACGCCATCGACGAAATGAGTGCGCTGAACAGGGATCTCAAAAAGTTTTTCGATGAGCATGGTGCAGCCTACCCAGTGTGGCAGGCGCTGGAAGCGGAAGCCGGGAGGTATCTGCGATGAAGTATGCCGGAATGCCCTTTGGGATGTGGGTGCTGTTTGCTGGCTCCTTTCAAAAGCAGCTGACCGCTGTGCTGGGCTATGATGCAGCTACCGCAAAAGCCATCACGAAAAAGGCGAAGCCGCAATATCAGCAGATCATCCGCAGGCTGCCGGAGTTCGAAAAAGCTGACCGTTTCAAAATGAATCTTGTCAACTGCGCCATGATCGGAGCGTTCATTCTTTCTATGCCGCAGCGCCCGGAGGTGGACAGGCTGACGGATTACTACGCAAGATCCATGATGACAAAGCCCATGCAGTGGTTTTGCCGCGAAAGCGGAAAAAGCAAGTTTACCCCAAAGGATATTGCCGCTATGAAGGCAACCGCCGATCTAAAAGCCGCCGACCGCAACCCCTACTCGTGGAACATGGAGTTTTACGAATACCCGGATGGCAGCGGTTACGAGGGACGCTTTACCAAATGCGGCATCTGTGTGCTGATGAAGGAGCTGGGGCTGTATGACCTGACCCCCGCCCTGTGCCATCTGGACTACACCATGAGCGAAGCGGGCGGCGTGACCGACTTTGTGCGGCAGTACACCCTTGCTTCCGGTGGGCCCTACTGCGACTGCGGGTACAAAAAGAAAGGGTAATTTATTTGAAGGAGGTCTTTTCGTGAAAAAACAGTCCGATCTTTCCCGGCTGATGAGCTATGCCGGGATCTACCGATATTTCACCTACGCTTCGTGGGTGCTGTCTGCAATCAGTGCACTGGTGGCGCTGATGCCATTCGTATACATTTGGAAAATCCTGCGGGATGTGTTGAAGACCGCTCCGGACTACGCGCAGGCGGTAAACATTCCCCATTATGGCTGGATGGCGGTGGGGTTTGCGGTGATGTCCTACCTCATTTACATTGCGGCATTGATGTGTTCCCATCTGTCGGCGTTCCGGGTGGCGACCAATCTGCGGCTGGCGGTGTCGGAGCATCTGGCGGTGCTGCCGTTGGGCTTCACCGAAACCTTTGGCAGCGGCAAGCTGCGCAAGATTATCCACGAGAGCACCGGAGCCGCCGAGACCTATCTTGCCCACCAGCTGCCTGACCAATACAACGCCATTGCTACTCCGGTGGGGCTGCTGGTTTTGCTGCTGGCGTTCGACTGGCGGCTGGGGCTATTGAGCCTTGCACCGGTGGTGCTGGCCTTCCTCATCATGGCGACCATGACCGGCAAGAGGATGGCCGAAAAAATGCGGCAGTATGGCAACGCACTGGAGTCTATGTCCAACGAGGCGGTGGAGTACGTCCGGGGCATCCCGGTAGTCAAGATCTTCGGGCAATCGGTGTTTTCCTTCAAAAAGTTCAAGGCCACCATTGATGAGTACGAAAAGTGGGTCGTTTCCTACACCAAAGACCTGCGCCTGCCCATGATGTTTTACACCGCCGCTGTCAACGGTGTATTCGCCTTTTTGATCGCTGGCGGGCTGCTGTTTACGGCCCACGGTGTCACGCCGGAGTTTCTGCTGAATCTACTGTTTTACATCATCATCACCCCGGTGATCTCCCTGACGCTGACCCGCATAATGTATATGAGCGAGAACAAAATGGTGGTGGAAGATGCGCTGGCACGCATCGACTCGGTGCTGGAGGCAGTGCCGATGCAGGTGCGGGAGGTTCCTCAGCACCCGCAGGATGCTTCTGTTATACTGCAGGACGTGCATTTTGGCTACGACGGAAAAACCGAGGTCATCAAGGGCGTTTCGCTGGAGATTCAGCCGGGGCAGACCGTGGCTTTTGTAGGCCCCTCCGGCGGCGGCAAATCCACGCTGGCCAACCTTATCTGCCGGTTCTTTGATGTGCAGAGCGGAAACGTCCGGGTGGGCGGAGCTGATGTACGGGATATCCCCAAGGAAGAACTGATGGACACCATCTCCTTTGTGTTTCAGAACAGCCGCCTGCTCAAGGGCAGCATTCTGGATAATGTCCGGTTGGGCAGACCGCAGGCCGCCGAAGCCGATGTTCTGGCAGCGTTGAAAGCGGCGCAGTGCATGGATATTATAGAAAAGCTCCCGGCGGGCATCCATACCGTTATCGGCACCAAGGGCGTGTATCTGTCCGGCGGCGAGCAGCAGCGCATTGCCATTGCCCGCGCCATGCTGAAAAATGCCCCCATCCTGATCATGGACGAGGCCACCGCCTTTGCTGACCCGGACAATGAAGCAAAAGTACAGGCCGCTTTCGCCCAGCTTGCCAAGGGCAAAACGGTGCTGATGATCGCACACCGTCTGTCCACAGTAGCCAACGCCGACTGCATTTATGTGGTGCAGGACGGGCAGATTGCGGAGTCCGGTACAAAGGATGAGTTGTGTGCGCAGAATGGCCTGTTTGCCCGAATGTGGCAGGAGTATCAGGCCTCGGTGCAGTGGAAGGTCGCAAAGGAGGGGAAGGAATGATTGAAAAAATTCAACACGCAACGGCCAGCTCCCCGGAGGGCGCAAAGGGACTCGTAAAGGGCGTTCTGGCCTGTGCGTTCCAGAACATGGCGTTCATGCTGCCTACAGGGCTGCTGTATCTTCTGGTAAAAGACCTGCTGGCAGGCTCCACGAGTGGGAGAAGCACCTTTTATCTTCTGGGGTGCGTTGCCTGCTTTGCACTGATTTTACTGACCACATGGTTCCAGTACAATGGCACCTATTTTACAACCTATAAAGAGAGCGGTACGCGCCGCCTGACCCTTGCAGAGCGGCTGCGCAAGCTGCCCCTGTCCTTTTTTGGCAAGCGCGATCTTGCCGATTTGACCAGCACCATCATGGCGGACTGCGAGGTGCTGGAAAAGGACTGCTCCCACTTCATCCCAGGTCTGTTCGGTTCCCTCATCTCTACGGTGCTCATTGCCCTGAGCCTGTTCACCTTCGATTGGCGGATGGCACTGGCGGCGCTGTGGGTCATCCCGGTATCTGTTGCCATTGTGGTGGGCAGCTACCGGGTGCAGGATCGGGTGCAGACCAAGACCATGGCGGCGAAAATGGCCTGTGCGGACGGTATTCAGGAGTACATCGAGACCCTCCGGGACCTGAAAGCCAGCAATGCAGAGCAGCGGTATCTGTCTGGCCTTTCCGACAAAATTCGGGCAGTGGAAAAGCAGTCCATCACAGCAGAGCTGGAAACAGCGCTGTTTGTGTCCTCTGCTGCCATGGTGCTCAAGCTGGGCATCGCATCGGTGGCGCTCACCGGCTCGGTGCTGCTGGTGCAGGGCAGTATCGACGTACTGACCCTGTTTCTGTTCCTGATGGCGGCATCCCGGATGTACGACCCCATGCAGGGCGCGTTGCAGAATCTGGCGGCGGTCATTGCCATGCGCACCAATGTGGGGCGGATGAACGAGATTCTGGACGCTCCCCTGCAGACCGGCAGCGAGCAGCTGACCAATCAGGGCTGCGATATCGTGTTTGACCATGTGGGCTTTGCCTATAACTCCGGCGAGACGGTGCTGCGGGATGTCTCCTTTACCGCAAAGCAGGGGGAGGTCACGGCACTGGTGGGCCCATCCGGCGGCGGCAAGACCACCGTTTCCCGGCTGGCAGTACGGTTCTGGGATTACCAGAAGGGCCGTATCACCGTGGGTGGCATGGATGTTTCCCAAATCGACCCGGAAAAACTGATGAACCTGTATTCCATCGTCTTTCAGGATGTGACACTATTTGACAACACAATTCTGGAAAACATCCGTCTGGGACGCAAGGGGGCCACCGACGAGGAGGTCCTTGCGGCGGCAAAGCTGGCAAACTGCGAGGAATTTGCCGAAAAGCTGCCGGACAAGTGGAACACCAACATCGGCGAGAATGGCTGCGCTCTTTCCGGCGGTGAGCGTCAGCGCATTTCCATCGCCCGCGCCTTCCTGAAGGATGCACCCATCATCCTGCTGGACGAGGCCACCGCCAGTCTGGATGTCGAGAATGAAACAGCGATTCAGGAAGCACTGTCGCGTCTGATTAAGGATAAAACGGTTCTCATTATCGCGCACCGAATGCGCACGGTTTCCAGTGCAGATAAGATTGTGGTGCTCAAAGATGGAACGGTTGCCGAACAGGGAGCGCCTGCACAGTTACTGCTTGAGGGCGGCATCTTTGCCCACATGGTTCAGCTCCAGACTGTAAGCCAAGGCTGGACGCTCGCAAAGGCATAACAGAGAAGAAAAGCGAAACGGTCTGAGCCCTGTGTGCAGCACGGGATACAGATATGCTGGATTTGAACCTGCCAAAGAATAGTTATGTGTTTTTACGTAAACATCTGGAGGAAGGCGTATATCAAGTTTCTGCTGTTTCTGCATCGGATGTACTGAAACGAAATACAGACTCTTTACGCTGTGCGGTCGAGAATGATGTGTTTGACTCGCTTCCGCAGGATTCGCTTTTGAACGAGTTGGAAATGGGGGATTAGGTGCAATATAACTGCTGACGGCGTAGAATCTTGGTGGCTAACTTGGTGGATATATTGATGGGTGTCATCTTCTAAGTTATCATGGGTTGTGTCATAGGACTTATCATTGGCTGTGCCCATGATAGAGTGATCATGAGTGATTTGCTGATCGAACTGTCCTGTATGCAGGATTGGCCTGGAGCACAGGAGACTGTGCAGGAAATCCTGAAAGGGGACGAGTAGAAAAAAGAGCAGCTGCATGAGCAGGAAGTGCAGAAGGAAGAAGAAAATAGACAGAGCAGTTGATGGTGGAATGTCCGGTGCAGTGTGGGTGTAATGCTCATGTTGCATCGGGCTTTTTTGTAAAAATAATTTTTAATAATGTTGATTTTTAACTGCTCTTAACTCAAATATTGCATCTTAACTCAAAAAGAGTTATAATACAGAAAAAGAGTTAAGATTGCAGGTGATGACATGGAATATCTCGATAAAGTTCTGGGAGTCAAGGTTACCTATGATGATGTAGAGTTTAAGCATTTGCCCAATTTTATAGCCACAAGGTACCGTTTACAGATGGTGTCAATGAATGAACAGAAAATGATTTTTCTTTATCCTAAGACAGAACTGGAGCAGATTGAAGTACTGAAAAAACATATTGCTCGGATACAGAAAAATGAGAACTTGCCTGTTGTGCTGGTGCTAAGAGAACTTAGCTTTCGCCAGAAAGAATATTTGATTCGTGAGAAGATTCCATTTATTGTAGATGGAAAGCAAATTTACTTGCCTTTTATGGCAGTGTATTTGCAGGAACGGTGCAGCGCCGAAAAAAAGACACGGGAGGAAATACTTCCAGCGGCGCAGATGCTTCTACTGCATTTCATTTATGGAGGTGCACAGGAACTATCTACAAGTCAAGCTGCGAAGGACTTGGAATTGACACCTACTTCTATATCAAGGGCATCAAGACAGCTTGAAGAAATGGGATTGCTGCATATCAGAAAAGTCGGTGTGCAGAGGATCATGCAATCTGAGGATTCTCCGAAAACACTGTTCCAAAAAGCAGGAGATAAGTTGCTGAATCCAATAAAACGAACGGTTTACATTCCGAAAGAATTGGTGGGAACAGAGCTGTTGGAAAGTGGATATTCGGCGTTGGCAGAGTATTCCATGCTGAACACACCGAATGTCAGATGTTATGCGGCAGAAAGAATCTCTCAATGGAAAGATGTTATGACCAATAGCTTGCAGAATTCGTTGGTGCAAGTGGCCGTAGAGATGTGGAGATACAATCCACGAAAATTGTCCACGCGAAACATTGTAGATGAGCTTTCGCTGGCATTGGCATTGAGAGAAGATGCAGATGAACGGGTTGAAGAAGCAGTAGAAGAAATGTTGAATGAGCTGTGGAGGAAGATAGATGGTTACAGGAATTGATAGCTTTAAGGAATGGTTCAAGGGCAGTGAAGAACAATATGCTATCATTGGTGGAACTGCGTGTGACATTCTGATGACGGAGGAGGGACTGGACTTCCGTGCGACAAAGGATATTGACCTTGTTTTGATTATAGAAGCAGTTGACGCAAATTTCGGAAAGAAATTTTGGGAATATGTAAAACAGGCGGGATATGAGCATTGCAACAAAAGTTCGGGTGTGCCGCAGTTTTATCGGTTTAGTCACCCAATTACAAATCAGTATCCTGCAATGATTGAACTTTTCACGCGAAAGCTGGATGCCATCCAACTTCCAGAAGATGCAGTGCTAACACCGTTACCGATGGATGAAGATATTTCGAGTCTGTCTGCTATTCTTTTGGACGATGATTACTATGAATTTTTGAAGCAGGGGAAAGTCACCGTTGATGGAGTGACTGTCTTGGATGCGGCATATTTGATTCCGTTTAAGGCAAAAGCGTGGATGGATTTGGCAGATCGTAAGGCCGCAGGAGAACACGTTGATAGCAAAAATATCAAGAAACATAAGAATGATGTTTTCCGTCTGACGGAGTTGATTGATCCCACCGCCAAGGTAGTGGCTCCCCAAGGAGTTTATGCCGATATTCAAGAGTTTGTCCAGCGTATGAAAAATGAAAACGTGGATATTAAACAGTTGGGGCTGGTTGGCAGAACAAAGGAAAAGATTCTGGAAGAATTAAAAGCAATGTACGAGACACTTTAATATAGATATTTGAACAGACAAGGGCATGTCAGCAAGGATTCGATTGACTTGACCCAATAACAATCAGAGAATAAAAACGGAAAAACTGTTTTTAGATGATGGAACCCCATGAAAATACTCTGCATCACAGCACAAAGACTTTGATGCATTGGCCGTGACTCAAATGGTCACCAGGAGATAAACGGATAACAGTTTACAGAACACAGAATAGAATCGTCTTTGATGCCGCATTGGGAAACCAACGGGGTATTTTTTTGCCTCAATCAGGCTGCACAGAGCACTGAAAAAACCAAAGCGAACAGTAGGTAGTCCTGCAAGCGGACAAACAAATGAGGGCGGGAAAAGTAGCCTATTACACACCGACAGAGAATGTGGTATAATCCTTGAGAAAACATTGTATGGAAAGGACAAACACGATGAACGCTCTTGATATTATGAAACGCCCTGCCGCCTACGTCAGCGGCTATGAAAACACCCCCACGGAGGAACAGAACCGTGCAAAGCAACTGTGCTGGGAGTACAACCGCACCGCTCCCAACGAACAGGAAAAGCGGCGCAGCATCCTGCAGACCCTGCTGGGCACCTGCTCTCCCATGACCGGCATTCAGCCGGACTTCCACTGTGACTATGGCTTTAACATCCATACTCACGGCTTGGCGGTCATCAACTATAACTGTGTCATTCTGGATACCTCTCCGGTAAACATCGGAGCAGGTGCCTTTATTGCCCCCGGCGTATGCCTTGCCTGCTCCGGTCATGCCATCGACCCGGAGCAGCGCAGCCATGGCATTGGCACCTCAGCACCTATTACGCTGGAGGAAAACGTCTGGATCGGTGCAAATTCCACCGTCTGCGGCGGCGTTACCATCGGGGCAGGCTCGGTTATCGGGGCGGGAAGCGTCGTCACCCATGACATTCCCGCCGGTGTCATCGCTGCAGGGGTGCCCTGCAAGGTGATCCGCCCCATTACCGAAAAAGATAAGTTCAAGCCGGAGGATATTCTGTTCTGAGAAATTCAGATCGGAAATGCTGAAAAAACATACGCACAAGCTCTCCGGGGACATTTTTGTTTTTCGCCATGCTTTTCTACGGGGAGAAGGCATGGTATACCGGGAACGACAATTCGGAATTTGTGGAGGAGAATATTTATGTGTTTTGTATGTGACAGGATTAAAGAAACTAGAGTTGGCAACAACCCATTTTTTGTAAAAGAACTTGAAACAGGATATGTGGTGATTGGGGATTATCAGCATTTTAAAGGGTATACTTTGTTTCTATATAAGACCCATGTTGTTGAATTATTTGATCTTGATGCAGAAGTGAGAGCAAAGCATTTATATGAAATGACACTTGTTTCTGAAGCCGTAAAAAAAGCTTTCGGAGCACAAAAAATGAATTATGAATGTTTGGGAAACGGGGATGGCGGAGCACATATTCACTGGCATTTATTTCCGAGGATGACCGGCGATATAGAGAACTATGGAAACAACGGCAGAGGACCTGTTTGGTGGTACCCGAGGGATAAGATGTACGCTGATGATAACAGACCTAGCGCTGAGGAACTTGAAGAACTGAAAAGTAAGCTTCTTTGCGAACTAGACAAACTGTTGATGTGAGACAAATTCTGATTAATCGATGCCAAAAGGACAAAACAGTATATCGCGGAGGCGATGGCATGAATAAATTCTACGATTTATTAAAATATATTATCTATGCGAGTTTCTACGTGATTGTGATTAAAACGGGTATGGATTTCTATGAGTATAAGCGCTTTCTGAAACTATACGAACCGAATTCTGCACCGTGGTATACGGAAGCGTTACTGTATTGCGCCGCTTCTTTTGCGGTGATTATCGTATGTTTCTCGCTTAGAGTAATCATAAAGCGAAAGATGAAGAAGGGGTGAGTCATATGTTTATGCTGTTTGAGTTTATGTTTCCAATTATCTTCGTAATGGTTTTTGGCATGATCATCTTCCAGTTTGTAGCAGGAATCGGAACATGGCATAAAAACAATCAGTCACCGCGTTTGTCGGTGAGCGCAACTGTAGTTGCAAAGCGAGAAAACGTATCGCATCACAGCCACCCAAATGGAGGTGATCCATCTGGTGCGCATGGGTATCATACGACCTCGAGTACCAGTTACTATGTAACATTTCAGGTGGAGAGCGGTGATCGGATGGAATTGCAGGTTTCCGGTAGGGAATATGGAATGCTGGCAGAAGGAGACATTGGGAAACTTACTTTTCAGGGGACGAGATATCTATCATTTGAGCGTGTGTGACGGTAGTGTCAAAGAATCTATGAAAAACTGAGTCAAATAAAAGGCTCAATTGAACCTGCCGAAACATAGTTATGTGTTTTTGCGTAAGCATCTTGAGGAAAGCGTATATCAGGTTTCTGCTGTTTCTGCATCAGATGTACTGAAACGAAATACAGACTTTTTACGCTGTGCGTTCCTGTTCGGGATAATGTCAAGATGAGCAAATCATTCTCAATTCGATTCTGCCTTATGTTGGCAGGGGCCGCACAGAAAGCATTGCCAGTTTCTTGTTTCACATTGCTTTCATAAAAATAAATGTTCCTCTTGATATTATCATAAATGATAATCTAATATATTCAGAGAATGATGAAGAGGAGAGTATCATATGGAATTGGCAGAGATTGTAATGAACCCTGCTCGGCAGAGGATTTTTCAGTATTTTTTGCTTCATGAAACTGGCACAGATAAGGAAATCAGAAAAGCACTGCCGGATATTCCAATCGCAAGCTTATATCGGCATATAAAGATTCTTGCGGATAGTTCCATCCTCATGGTTGTAGGCGAAAATCGAATCCGCGGTACGGTTGAAAGCGTTTATCAATTAAATGAGGTATATGTTCGGACGTTGTGGAGGTGAGTTATGAAAATAGAACACATTGCTTTATATGTAAAAGATCTGGAAACAGCTCGCAGTTTCTTTGTGAAGTATCTGGGCGCAAAATCAAACGAAGGCTACCATAATCTGAAAACAGGTTTCCGCTCTTATTTTCTGTCATTTGGCGATGGGGCACGGCTTGAAATTATGAACAATCCGGAAATGCTTGATTTTTCAAAGGAATTTGCCCGCACTGGGTATGCGCACATTGCATTCAGCGTAGGCAGCAAAGAAAAAGTAGATGCGTTGACCGCTGAACTGAAAACTGACGGATATGAAGTGGTCAGCGGTCCCAGGACAACCGGAGATGGTTACTATGAAAGTTGTATTATTGCAATCGAAGGCAATCAAATTGAAATTACAGTTTGACTTCAATCTTTTATTCATTAACTCTTGACAAGTAACCATTCGGTAACTATAATGAAGTTACCGAATGGTTACTTTGATAAAGGAGATAATTATGGCGGAGGGGACAAAGGAACGGATTTTGAGAACAGCACTGGAACTGTTTGCGCAGAACGGCTATCTGGGGACATCAATGAATGATATTGCAGGGCAGCTGGGAATTACGAAAGCCGCCTTATATAAGCACTATGCCAGCAAACAGGAAATCTTAGATAAGATCGTGGAGCGAATGAACAGGATGGACTATGAGCGCGCTGAGGCGTATGAAATGCCGGAAACGGAACCAGACGGCTTTGCGGAAGCATATCTGCATACCCCAATTCAAAAAATTCGTACATACAGCCTTGCCCAGTTTGACCATTGGACAAAGGAACCGTTTTCCTCCAATTTTCGTAAAATGCTGACGCTGGAGCAATACCGTGATCCCAAGCTTGCACAGCTCCACCACGACTATCTGGCGGGCGGTCCTCTGGAGTACATGGCGGCCATCTTCCGCAAGCTGGCAGATTCTGATGAGGACGCTATGCAGCTGGCGCTGGAGTTCTATGGGCCGATGTATCTTTTATACAGTGTCTACGATGGTGCAGAGGAAAAAGAAGCGGTTTCTTCTTTGTTGGCGACACATATTGATCACTTTATTGCCAAAGCTGAGTCTGATTACAGAAAGAAGGAATGAACAACATGAAAGATGGAGAAGAAGAAAAACGCTGGGTCTTATGTCCGTGGTGCGGTGCCAAGACGCGCTTGCAGATATTGCGGGAAACGGAATTAGTAACTTTTCCTCTGTTTTGTCCTAAATGCAGGCATGAGAGTATTATCAATGCAAAAAATTTTATCGTTGAAACCAAACTGCCAGACGCAAAGACGCAGTGCTGATCGCAAAACGATCATGCGCTGCGTCCTTTTTTGAAAGGAAGGCTGCTATGGAGGCAATTGTTTACACCACCAAAGGAGGATCTACTATGGATGCAATTAAGAATATTATTATTCGTCTGGAAACAAAAGAAGATTACAGAGCTGTCGAAAACCTGACCCGTGAGTCATTCTGGAATGTCTACCGCCCGGGCTGCATGGAGCACTATGTGCTGCACTGTTATCGGAATGACCCGGCATTTGTGCCGGAGCTGGATTTTGTGATGGAACTGGGCGGTGAGCTGATCGGGCAGGTCATCTATGTGCGGTCAGAAATCGAGTGTGATGACGGGCGAACCCTACCGATCATGACCTTCGATCCCATCGGCATCGCACCCGCATACAAGCGGCAGGGCTACGGAAAGCAGCTGCTTGACTATTCCATGGAAAAAGCCAGGGAAATGGGAGCAGGGGCGCTTGCCATTACCGGCAATATAGACTTTTACGGCAAGTCTGGCTTTGTTCCGGCCAAAACTAAGGGCGTGCGCTATGCCGACGACCCGGAGGCGGACTATTTCCTCATCAAAGAACTGAAACCCGGATTTCTGGACGGTGTCTCAGGCACTTACAAAGACCCCGATGGGTATTTTGTCTGTGAGAAAGATCCGGAGGGGTTTGAACAGTTTGAAGCCACTTTCCCGTTTTCGCCAATGTAGAACATCCGTACCCGCCCGGATTTCACGAGATACAAATTGGATGAACGGTCTCCCTGCATATATAAAATATTCCCAGTCCGAATCACAAACTCAGTTCCGACTTCCTCAAAAAGTGGATAATATCTGCTCGATAGTATTATGGTAATTACAAGAATCATGCCGCTTCGTGTTGGCAAAGTCTGCACAGAAAGTCGGGTGATCAGTGACATCATTGATTATACGGTTTGTCTGATTTGCCGAGATGAGCTTGGAATGATTTTTGATACATTGGCCGTGACTCAAATGGTCACCAGGAGAGAAATGAATAACAGTTTACAGAAAACAGAATAGAAATATCTTCGATGCCTCGTTGGAAAAACAACGGGGCGTTTTTTACCCCCATCAGGCTGCATAGAGCACTGAAAAAGTCAAAACGAACAGTAGGCAGCCCCACAAGGACAACCAAAGCGCGCCTACGGGGCCAACGCGTAATCGGAGAGCTCTTGTTAAACGTACTTTCTTTTGCTATAATATTTTTCAACATAATACGTTGCTTTTGTGCAATATAATGGTATTTATACATCTTTCTTCTGGAAGAAACAGGGCTTGTTATTGAGCGCGCGGAAGAGTGATAAAAAGAAGACAGAGATACTGATCATTGTATAGTGGTTCTGAAAAATGGATCGGAAATTTCATACTGGAATGGTACCACTTGAAAAGTAGGAAGGTGAGATGCGAATGAATTGGGCAGACGGAAAAATGCGGTGCTGCTGGGCAAATCCAAAAAACGAACGGTACATCCGTTATCACGATGAGGAATGGGGCGTTCCGGTGCATGATGACCGGAAGCTTTTTGAAATGCTGATCCTGGAGTGCTTTCAGGCAGGACTGTCCTGGGAATGTGTCCTGAATAAGCGGGATGCGTTTCGCGAAGCTTTTGACGGCTTCGATGTTGAAAAGGTTTGCGTCTACAAGGAGGAAAAGCTGGAAGCCTTGCGGAATGATCCCGGCATCATACGTAACCGCCTGAAAATACAGGCTGCCGTTACCAATGCACAGGCATTCCGTGAAATCCAGAAGGAATATGGCAGCTTTTCAGAGTATCTCTGGCATTGGACGGAGGGCAGCGTGATCCGGGAAACCGGGAAAACAAGTTCGGAATTATCGGATGCAATTTCCAAAGACTTAAAGAAGCATGGCATGAAATTTGTGGGAACCACGGTGGTTTATGCCTACCTGCAGGCCGTCGGCGTGATCTGGTCGCATGAGGATGAATGCTTTTGCAGGCAAGAGGATGAGATATGATGAAACAGAAACCGACAATTATTTATGAGAATACCGTTGCAGGCAGCTTCGTCCGCAGGATCAACCGTTTCACAGCGGAGGTTTTGATCGATGGGGAGACAGAGCTGGTTCATGTGAAAAATACGGGGCGTTTGCGGGAGCTTCTGGTGCCGAAAGCGAAGGTGACGCTGCAGAAGACGTTGAATATGAATCGAAAAACGGCATACGATCTGATCTCTGTATACAAGCCAAAGCTAAAATGGGTGAATATTGACAGTCTGGCACCGAATGCTCTGATGAAGCAGCTGTACATGAGCCTGAATTATGATCTTGTGAAGGCAGAACACACTTACGGAGACTCCAGAATTGATTTTTACATGGAAAAAAATGGAGAAAAATTTCTGACGGAAGTGAAGGGCTGTACGCTGGCGGATGATCTGCATCCGGGCATCGGATTGTTTCCGGACGCACCAACGGAGCGGGGGGTAAAACATTTACACGAGCTGACAAAGGCTGCAAAGGAAGGCTGCCATACAGCAATTGCCTTCGTGATTCAGATGAATGGAATTCATCGGGTGCTGCCGAATGAGACGGCACAGACGGAGTTTAAAAAGGCACTTGTGGAGGCTGCAAAGGCAGGTGTTCAGGTCGTCTGTTACAGTTGCCATGTGGAAGCTGACAGTATAAAGATCACGGGTGTAATCGAAGATACCTCAAGATTTTTGAATATGTAGGAAATGAAGGATTGCTATGATTAGAAAGTTACGGAAGACAGATATAAATAGAGTCGCTGACATATGGTTAAAGACCAATCTGAAAGCACATTCTTTTATTTCTGAACAATACTGGATAAGTAATTATGAACGAGTGAAAGAAATGCTGCCACAGGCGGAAGTTTACGTGTATGAAGATGATAAAATGATTCAGGGATTTTTAGGCGTAATGGATGAATAAATTGAAGGTATTTTTGTTTCGGATAAAATGCAGTCACATGGTATAGGCAAAAGTTTGCTGGATTATATCAAGGATAAAAAAGTCAGATTGCAGTTAAACGTATATCAGAAGAATGTCAGGGCAATGTCTTTCTACCAAAGAGAAGGATTTACGATCCAGTCGGAAAGGATGGATGAATTCACCGGCGAAACGGAATATGTAATGGATTGGGAATCAAATTGCGAGGTGTAATAATGTAAATGCGCTTTTTATTGATACAGGGAATGGGATTTTTGGGAACTATTTTGTATCTTATCAGTGTAAAAATAATAAAACACTGTTTCGGGTTCAATTTGTTTCCAGTTTTCCTTTGCCCAACCGTGATCGATAAAAGTACAATGTTTACATTGACTCTTGACAAGTACCAATCAGTAACTGTAATGAAGTTGCCGATTGGTTACTTTGCTGAGGAGAACATTATGACCGAAGGAACGGATTTTGAGGATTGCTCTGGAGGTTTTTGCACAGAACGGTTACTTAGGGACATCTATGAATGATAATGTGGGGCAGTTGGGATTTACAAAAGCGGCCCTGTATAAGTACTATTCCAGTAAACAGGGAATTCTTGATAAGATTGTGGAACAGATGAACAGGATGGACTATGAGCGTGACGCGGAATATGAAATGCCGGAAACGGAACCGGACGGCTTTGCGGAAGCACTAAAATTATGCAATAAACATGGAGAAAGTCAGGTGACGATCGATGAAATATATCCATATCACGAAAGAGAACATTGATAAGGAGCACATCTGCTGTGCCATGTCCGGCAAGCAGGCTCTTGCAAAAAAGGAGTGGCTGAAGAAGCGCTTTGATGAGGGACTTGTCTTTTATCGCAGTGAGGAGCGTGGAAAGTGCTTTATCGAATATATTCCAGCGGAAAACGCATGGGTACCCATTGAAGCAGGAGGCTGGCTTTATATCAACTGCCTTTGGGTTTCCGGCTCCATGAAGGGACACGGCTATTCCTCAGAACTGCTTTCCGAGTGTATCCGGGACGCGAAAGAACAGGGAAAGAAAGGTATTTGCATTCTGTGCGCCGAGGGACGGAAACGGGAATTTTTAGCTGATCCGAAATTTCTGAAGTATAAACCTGAATTATTCACGGAGCAGTATCTGAACTGGTAACTGTACCATGAATCCCAAAATTGACCCATGTAGCCTAAA
>NZ_WQPW01000047.1:0-3934 GCF_018785465.1 Clostridium sp. MCC328 | reverse complement strand
TATCTGGAAGAACTTTTAGAAGCTTAAAAATAGCTGAAAACAGAATTGGTGGTAGACAATCATTCATGCGTTTGTCGTGGATTAAAGGAAAAGAGTGATGACGTATCACAGAATCTATGTTAATATAGTAGATACACTACCTGTGCGGGGGATTTCACAGGCAGAGAATACAATTATGGGGGGATAAGCCATGGAGAAAAAAAAGGGCTTCCAGATGCCGCACACTTACATCATCATTTTTGGTGTCATTCTGTTCGCGGCTCTGCTTACCGTATTTATCCCGTTGGGTAAATACGACACAAAAGAAATCACGTATATGCAGAACGGCGTGGAAAAAACAAGAACCGTTCTGGATCCGGAAAGCTTCCAGTATATTCTGGATGAAAACGGAAACAAAGTGACCAAAGCAGCTCCGCTCTTCGGAACCGAGGACTTTGGCGGTCAGGGAATTTTAAACTATGTATTCGAGGGTATGACCGTCGGCGATAAGAATGGTACCGCTGTCGGAATCATTGCCTTCATTCTGGTCGTAGGCGGTGCCTTCGGTATCGTTCTCCGGACAGGAGCGATAGAAAGCGGCATTATGCGGGTCATCGCTTTGACAAACGGACGCGAGATCCTTCTGATCCCGATCCTCGTAGTCCTGTTCTCCCTCGGAGGCGCAGTCTTCGGTATGGGGGAGGAGGCGATTCCGTTCGTTATGATCCTCGTACCGATGTTTATCGCAATGGGGTATGACGCAGTTGTCGGAATTATGTGCTCCTACGTATCTACACAGATCGGCTTCGGTTCTTCCTGGCAGAATCCGTTCGGACTGGCTGTTGCCCAGGGTGTTGCCGGTATTCCGGTCATGTCCGGCGCATGGTTCCGTATCCCGTTATGGATCTTCTTCACAGGACTTACGATCGTCTTCACAATGCGCTACGCAGTAAAGATCAAGAAAGATCCGCAGCTCTCCGTTGCGTATGAATCTGACGAAGAATACAGAAAAGAATTCGCAAAGAACGGCAAAGAGATGCCGCCGTTCACTCTCGGCCACAAGCTTGTTCTCCTCACGGTCGCTGCCTGCATGGTATGGACGATCTGGGGCGTTGTAAGCGAGGGCTACTATATCCCGGAGATCGCTTCCCAGTTCTTCGTGATGGGTCTTGTTTCCGGTATCATCGGCGTTGTCTTTAAGCTGAATGACATGAAAGTAAATGATATCGCAAAATCCTTCGACCACGGTGCTGCCGATCTTTTAGGCGCTGCAATGTGTGTCGGAATGGCGCAGGGTATCATCATCATCCTTGGCGGCACAAGCGCAACCGACGGTACAGTCTTAAATACGATCCTTCACAGCATCAGTGACGGAATGCAGAATTTCCCGCCGGTGATCTCCGCATGGTTTATGTATATCTTCCAGTCCGTGTTCAATTTCTTCGTTGTATCCGGTTCCGGACAGGCTGCCCTTACCATGCCGATCATGGCTCCTCTCGCCGATCTTGTCGGTGTCGAGAGACAGGTTGCTGTTGTTGCGTACCAGCTTGGTGACGCCTTCACAAACTTCATCGTTCCGACCTCCGGCTGTCTCTTAGGCGCGCTGGCTGCGGCAAAGCTCGACTGGGGCAAATGGGCAAAATTCCAGATCAAATTCCAGGCTGTCCTGTTTGCATTCGGATCCATCGCTGTGATCCTTGCCGTTGTGATCGGTCTCTCATAAAAACCGGTCTGCCTTCGGTATCAGCCATCTGAAGCTCATTCAGATATAACACAAACTCCGTATCATCCGCGTGACTCGATCGCGGATAATACGGGGTTTTTTTGAACGCTTCCCGATGATATCCGAAGAAGGAGCTAACCGGCTCAAAAAGACTTTCTCCCTTGGGAAAAATATGATAGAATTTACTGAATACGATAGCACCGGTCGCGATACCGGAGAAAGGAGCTTTTAATGATCGAATCCAGCACGCCTGCCATGAAGGGGGAAAAAACAAAATACCGTCTCGCCGCAGCCATGAAGGAATGCATGAAGACAACTCCGGTCGATGCGATCACTGTCCGCCAGATCACAGAGCGCTGCGGCGTCACCCGCCAGACCTTTTACCGGAATTTTCTTGATAAATATGACCTGATCAACTGGTATTTCGACAAGCTCCTCGCCCGCTCCTTTGAACATATGGGGCGCGGGACCACGGTCCTTGACAGTCTGGAGAAAAAATTTACATATATTCAGGAGGAAAAGGCGTTTTTTGCCGCCGCATTCCGCTATGACAGGCAGAATTCCCTGAGGGAGCATGATTTTAAGCTGATCCTCGCCTTTTATGAAAATCTGATCCGTGAAAAAAGCGGCAGACCGGCCAGCCCTGAGATCCATTTTCTTCTGGAAATGTACTGTCAGGGCTCGATCACCATGACCGTAAAGTGGGTTCTCGGCGGCATGGACCTGACCCCGTCCCAGTTTGCCGGGCTTCTCGTCCGCGCGATGCCGGCAGCATTGCGGGACCTGTTTCTTGAGCTTCATCTGCTGTCCTGATCTATTGTTATTTTGCACAATTTTTTCGTGCGTTTCTTTTGCAATATGTCGATTTTCCTTGAAGTGTTACACTTGGCCTTTTCTGTAACTTTCTTTTTGCCCTTCGGATTTGTTAATATAATAACAAAGGCACAGAAAGCTTTTGAGATCAAGTATTCATGGAAGGAGTTTTTTATCATGGCAAATCGTATTATGTTAAATCAGACATCTTATCACGGAGCAGGCGCGATTCAGGAGATCGCGAACGAGGCGAAAGCCCACGGCTTTAAAAAGGCGTTCGTATGTTCCGACCCGGATCTCGTAAAATTCAAGGTTACCGCCAAAGTAACCGACATTCTGACCGCAAACGGTCTTGACTACGAGCTCTACTCCGATATTAAAGCAAACCCGACGATCCAGAATGTCCAGCACGGTGTTGAGGCCTTTAAGGCATCCGGCGCTGACTACCTGATCGCCATCGGCGGCGGCTCCTCCATGGATACCTCCAAAGCGATCGGCATCATCATCGCAAACCCGGAATTTGAGGATGTAAGAAGTCTTGAGGGTGTTGCACCGACGAAAAGACCGTGTGTTCCGATCATCGCCGTTCCGACAACAGCCGGTACTGCTGCCGAAGTTACGATCAACTATGTTATCACCGATATCGAGAAAAAGCGTAAATTTGTATGCGTTGACCCGCATGACATGCCGATCATTGCGATCGTTGACCCTGATATGATGTCCTCCATGCCGAAGGGACTTACCGCTTCTACAGGTATGGATGCCCTGACCCATGCCATCGAAGGCTATACAACAAAGGCTGCCTGGGAAATGACCGATATGTTCCATCTGAAAGCCATCGAGATCATCTCAAGATCCCTGCGCGGTGCTGTGGCAAACACAAAGGAAGGCCGCGAGGGAATGGCTCTCGGTCAGTACATTGCCGGTATGGGCTTCTCCAACGTTGGTCTTGGTATCGCCCACTCCATGGCACACACACTCGGTGCTGTCTATGATACCCCGCACGGTGTTGCCTGCGCAATGATGCTTCCGATCGTTATGGAATATAATCAGGAATGCACCGGCGAGAAATACCGTGAGATCGCACGTGCAATGGGCGTTGCAAATGTTGATTCCATGTCTCAGGACGAATACCGGAAAGCAGCTGTTGACGCCGTCAAGAAGCTCTCCGCGGATGTCGGAATTCCGTCTGTCCTTGAGGCGATCAAAGAGGAAGACCTTCCGTTCCTTGCAGAGTCCGCACATGCAGATGCCTGCGCGCCGGGCAACCCGAAGGATGCCAGCGTAGAGGACCTGAAAGACCTGTTCCGTAAGATCATGGCGTAAAAATGCCTTCTCGCAATCGAGTAGGAGGCGGTGGCTAACCGCCGTCCTCTCACAGCACCGTACGTACCGTTCGGTATACGGCGCTTTCAATAG